>JBLYYU010000430.1:0-4341 GCA_048550275.1 Polyangiales bacterium | reverse complement strand
TGCTTGCCCGAGGTCGAGGACACCGTTCGGCTTTGCTCCTCGGGGTGAGACACAAAAAAAAGGGCACCCATAAAGTGGGCGCCCTCTTTTCGTTGGCCGGCTACGAACTAACTAGCCGCATTCGCCGTCGCCCGGAAGCCCCGAGCAGGAGTCGAAGTCCTGGATGCAGTTGTTGTCACAACGACAACCAATGCACTCCGGGGAGTTCGTGTCTGACACGCAGAAGTTCGTGCAGAAGGCGGCGCCGCAGGCCACGGTGTCACCGGTGCAAGCGACGCACTCGTCGCTGAGCCCAGGCGGAGACGCTTCTGCAGTCCCGTCTTGCACGCACATCGCTACGCAGTCTGCCGCCGCTTGAATCACCTCGTCGTCGCAGTTGGGGAAGCAGGCGATGACCATTCCCGCCGGGCCGCCGCAGCCTGCGAGCGCTGGGACCGAGCTCGCCGAGCCGAAGATGCAGTCGCTGCCCATTTCAGATGCTGCGTCGGCACCCGTGAACTCGTCTCCATCGCCGTTGATATACACGAGGCCGTCGTAGACCGCCTGGTTGGCGTCATCCGTACATGCACCTTCGCCGCCGCCAATGGCGCCGGTGCCCCCGGTTCCGGGGGTGCCGCCGCTACCACTCGAGCCTCCGCTGCCGCCGGCATTCGTGATCGGTGGGCCGCTGTTGCAGCCGATGACCGCGCCAGCCAAAGCGAGAACCCAGATAATATTTCTTAGTTTCATGGTTGGTTCCTTTCTATTGGCTCTACCCGGTCAGAAGATCATGGCAGCGCGGAGCTGTGCAGTCCAGAGCCATGCATCGTTGAAGCCGGCGTTGGTGAATACTTGCTTTGGTTGCATCATGCCGGTTTCGAGGTCGATCCAGACGATGTCCTTTGCGCCCATCCTGGCACGGAGGGCCAGGTCAGCCTCCCAGCCCATGAAGCACTGAGAGTCGAACGCGCACTGACTGTTCATGTTGCCCGCGCCGTAGATCTTCGGGTCGAGCTTGTCGGCCCAAGCGACGAGGAACTGCGTGTGAACCTCGAGCCCTGGAACGACGGTGAACCGGAAGCTCGGCATCAGGTACTTGGAGTTCCAAACGCTGCCGTTGGCGCCAAGCTCCTGCGCGTTGAGTGGGGCGAGTGCCTGCCAGGTCAACGCCCTGAGGGCGACCTGGTACATCAACATCCCTACCTTCACGTTTTCGTTGAAGCCTCGAGTCCGAAGGGTCTTCGGCTCTTCGGCGGGCGGGCCGAGGCGCCCGGACAGGACGTTGTCGTCGCCCGAGGCCCATCCGCCCTCAGTCTGGAAGGCCCACTTGCCCTCGTCCATGACGCCGAGCCGCGCGATGATGTTCCAGATTCGCCCAAAACCTCTGTCGCAGGGTTCGGGAGGACAGCCGCCGCTGAAGGCCAGCGCGCCACTGTGTCCGACGATCGCGCTGAACTCGCCCTCGGTGGTGATCGCGAGGTGGCTCTTCTTCTTCAAAGTGGACTTGAGACGCCAGGAGAAGTCCGGAATCGTGATTCGACTCTCGGTGGACTGCTGCCAGCGATAGACGACGTAAGTACCGATGAAGAACTCGTCGGTCGCCGCTCGGCCGAAGTCTTCATCGAACCATGCAAGGACGTTCGCGATCTCGTTCACGCGGCGGTCCAGGTTGGTCAGGTACGCCAGTGGGAACGTCGAGCGCTCAGGGTACGTCGTGTAGAAGGGCTTGAAGTTCGGGTTCGTCGCCGCGCCCGAGCTTCCGTCGAGGGCCGATCCGATCGTCGGGTCGACGACCGTATCCTGCGAGAGCCGGTCGTACAGGAACGCGTAAATCAGCGGGGTCTGCCGCGTGTCGCCCTTGCTGATGCCTCGAGCCAAGGTGATCGGCCGGGTCGCGAAGAGGATTCGGTCAAAGGTCTCGCCGCGGTAGAAGTCACCCCATTCCGCGAGACCGTTGCCGGCGTGAGTCAGAAGACCCATGCCCCAGTGCGATTCCATGCGGCCGACTCGAATCTGGCCGATGGGAATCAGGAACTCGATCCAGGCGCGCTCGAGCTTGAGCGACTCGGTGAGGTCGAATCCGTTGCGGTCCGTCTTCGACTGGTCGGTCGCGAAGAGCGGAACGCCGAAGACGCGCGCATTGTCGCCGTAAGTGACGTTGTCCAAGCCGTCGATGGTGAATCGAAGGCGCGCGATCGGAAGATCGGGGTTCGGACCGTAGGTCACCTCGGGATCGAGGCGCAGTCGCATTTCGCCGAACGACGCGTTCTTGCTTGGGAACCTCGACGCACTTGGAATGCTTCCGACCGGCATCGGAGCATTGCCGATCCAGTTGTACCTAGTTCGGTAGTAGCCGTGGAAGTTGAAGTTCAGCGGGATGGCGTCTTCTTTGTCGCCGCGCTGTCGAACGCTCTGACCGACGTCACCGATACTGCGGCGAATTCGTTCGCGCTCTGCCGCCTCGGTGCCCATGCCGGCCTCGCCGACCGCTGAGCCGGTGCTCGACGCCGAGCTTGGGGGGCGAGCTCCGACGACCGTCGGGGCCTCTCCCTCCATGGCCTTGAGCTTGTCGAGCTCGGACATGGAGTCATCGCTGACCGTGTCCGGGTCTGAGACTGGGGACTCCTCAGCGCCAATTTCTTCCGGGCCGTATTGCGCGGCCACCTGCCCCGTTGAAAACAAGGCCGCCATCATGGCGACTACCGCGATCCATCCATACTTCACGTCGCACCTCCACCTTCTCTAACGAGAGCGCACCGCATGCGGGCCCCGGAGTCGGTGTGGACCCCGGTGCAGCGGAGGATGCCCGTTGGCGTGTCGTTCTGTCTACCCCCTTTTTTTTACTTGACGCGCGGTCTCGTTCGCGTTCCGGCGAGCATTGAGCTCGATGAAGCGCACCCGATGCTGAACATGCAGCGGGTGCTGATCGCCCTGATCGACCGCGAAACCGATTTTCACGGCCAAACAGCGCGCACATTCTGCGCGACTCGCCGTTTTCGGTCGCACGATGCCTCGTTCAGTGTTCCGCGCGTCGAAGAACGAACTGTCGATTGCCGACGCTTGCGTGCACTCGAACGGGCTCTGCGCCGAGCACTCGGGTCCATTTTGGAAGTGCCGGCGCGGCAACGAGCACGACTTCGTAGCCTTCGAGTGAGTCATTCAGCGCGGAACGAAAGAATGATTGCGCGTCGAGATCGGCTTGGGCACGCGCGCCGACCGCCGGTGCTGCCATCCCCGCGCGAAGCTCTCGCGGGATGAACTCGAGCGCCGTCGATTCGGGAACTACCAGCACATCGGGCATTCGTTCGTGAACTTCGCCGTAGGGCGCATCGATTTCGGTGGAGCCGCCGAGAGGGTTGCGTTTGTCGATGGGGCGACGGCTGACGCGCTGCAGTCGGTACGGTGCTTCCGCCGATACGTCGAAGTGCGGAAGGTGCACGAGCCAGCCGTAGGTCTCGACGACCGTGCCTTCGGCGAGAGCAGCGAGGTAGGCGTGAACCTCGTTGCGTGCGTCGGCGCGCTGCGTGAGGTGGACTTCGAAACTGTGAGCCGCGGACCAAAGGACGAGTGACGTAAGAGCGACCTGCGCAGTCCGCAGCGCCACACGACTCTTGCCCGCGACGCTCGACAGGATCGCCGCCGAGGCAACCCCGCCGTAGTACGCGAGCCAGAAACCCATCGGCAAGACGAAGCGGTGCTCGCAGCGTGCGACCACGAGCGTGAAGAAAAGGATGCTGCTGATTCCAGCTGTCAGCGGAAGGAGACGAAAGGTTCGCGACTGAACGCCGTCACCGCCGCGCTGGAAGAGGACGAGGGCTACTCCGACCCAGCAGAGGGCGACCACAGCCCAGGGCCAGTAGTACGTCTCCTGCCCGAGCACGACGTCGGCGACGTTCGCCGCGAAGCCCGCCGGGGTTCGGGCGTAGCTCATCCAGTCCTGGCTCGCCCCACCGGTGAGCTCGCGTAGCCGCGCGACGAAGCCACTCGGATTGAACAGGCCGCCGCCTAACGCTCCGAGAGACAAGGCGCCGGCCAACGTGGCGAGCAGAGTGTTTCGATAGTGCAGTGCCAACGAACCGAAAGGCCGGTCGTTTCGGAGCGGAAGAAGGAGCAGATAGAACAAGCCCGGCAAGACGAAACCGGCGTAAGCCTGATCCTTGGTAGCGACGGCGGCGCCCGCCAGGACTCCGAAGAGGAGATAGTCGCGGCGTTTTCGTGTTTCGGCCACGCTGAGCAGGCGATCCATCGCCAGGGCCGTCCACATCAGATACGGCCCGTCGAGGTTGCTCACGCGGCCGTAGTACGCGAATGAAAGGCAGGTAGCGGCCCAGAGAGCTGCCCAGCGGCCTGCTTCCGAGCTCA
>JBLYYU010000429.1:0-4612 GCA_048550275.1 Polyangiales bacterium | reverse complement strand
CTCCCCGCTCCGGTCGCAAAGCTCATCGGCGAGAGCTTCGCCTTCGAAGAGCACGGAACCCTCGACCGCGCCACCAACGACTGGGCCTGGCAGATGGTGCAGCCCGCAAACCTCGACCCCAAGAGCAAACCCAGAAAAGACGCCGTCACCATGCACGGAACAGTCCGTGTCGAACCCTCCGGCGATGGCCAGTGCCGCCGCACCGACAGCTTCACGGTCGAAGCGAAGATTTTCGGCCTCGGCGGCCTCATCGAATCGAGCATCGAAAAAGAGCTAAAGAACGGCCGCGCCAAGGAGTACGCGTTTCTGGCGCGATGGCTCGAGTCACAGGCGCCGCCGCCCCCCTCGTCAGCCCCGTAACAACGAAGTCACCATGCCGCGCGACCCGTTAGCGACTACCCTTCACCCGTTGACGACTCTCACCCGCCGCACCGCCGAAGCCGGCGCCGCCTACTTCGCGATTGTATTCGCCGTCGGCTTCGCGCTCGGCACCGTCCGCACGCTCTTCCTTGCACCGAGGTTCGGCGAGCAGCTCGCCGTCGTCATCGAGCTTCCCATCATCCTCGGGGCTTCCTGGGTCGCATGCGGCTGGGTCCTGCGACGCTGGCACGTTCCGGCGGGCGTCGGTTCCCGCCTGACGATGGGGGCGGTCGCATTCGCACTACTCATCATCGCGGAAATCACCCTTTCGCTGACCGCATTCGACCGCTCCCTCATGGACTACTTCCGCGAGCTCACGACCCCACACGGCCTCATCGGCCTGGCCGGGCAAATCGTCTTCGCCCTGATGCCGCTGTTCCATCGCGCCGTACGCCGCGAACCGCCCATTCCGCGCTAGCAATCCGCGAAGTACCGTTCGCGCATCCGCTCGAGGTAGGCCACCAAGTTCTCTTGTCGTTGCGCATGCTCTCGCACGGGGCACGTGAACTCGTATTGAACAACCGCCGCCGTGAATGCGAACGCGGTTGCGTCGTAGGTCGTCGGCCGTTCCCCCATGAGGTATGGGCCGTCGCCCATGAAATCCGCAAGCGCCGTCACGAGCTCTTTCCCAAAGCGCCTCACCGTTTCGAGGTCATACCGCCCCGTGCCTTGCCCCCAGAGGTCCCGCAGCACGCTACGCCGCGCGAAGAAAACGGCAGGGCGGAAGGCGAAGCTCGGCATCCCGAGCGCAGCCCCGTAGTCTTTCCAAACCGGGGAGAACTCTTGCCAACCGCGCTCGTACTTGAAATGCAAATACACCAGCACGAAGTAGAAGTGCTCCTCCAGCGCTGAGCGCATGGCTTCAGCCATCGCGCGCTCCCGCGCACTGAGATGCGCATCCATCGGCTCCGTATTGTCCGCTTCCAACCTCTCGATGATGAGCCGCGAGTCGTAGACCATCGCTCCATCCGGGAGCTCGAGCCCAGGCAGCTTCCCGAGAGGCGCCTTCCGTGCATCGGCGACCTTCGTTTCGTACTCGAGCCCCCGCATTCGAAGGTACGTATGCACCTTGTTGCAAAACGGGCTGAAGTCCGGAAGCCCCCACGCAGGCACAAAACCATGAAGAACCAACATCAACAAGCTGCGTACCGCCGCTTCCCCGACACGTCCATACGTAATTCTTGCCTCGAGAATTCCGAGCAAGGACACCGGCAAAACTCCCACCGAAACACCCCAGCCCCGATTCATCGCGGGTTCGGCACTGGCTCTCACGCCACCGAAAGCCTCATCAGCACGACCAGCAGCAACACCATCGTCACGACCGCAATCGCCGTTCGGATTCGGTTCGAGCGATTCCAGCGCGCCTCAAAGCGCTCCCGAGCCTGCTTCTGCTCGGCTTCCCCAATCGCTTCTACGTCCACGGCTTGGAGCTGGTTATTGAGCGGGAGATGAACTCGCGCCGTCTGCACCTGCACGCCAAAAAAGTAGAGCGCGGCGGCCGCGACGAGCAGCCCACGCGTGAGCCCATCCGGCTGCTGAAAACCCATCGCAAGCGCCGCGAGGAGCGCAACGACGGAACCCACCCAAACCACCATGAACAAAGGTTGCCGGTCCTGAATCACCCGATCCATCACCTGAAACGCATGAATGAACTCGCGGTCGCTGAGTTTCTCCAACCCGGGCATCGCAACGACGGCAAACCCAAACAAGAACCCGGCCACCAGCCCGCACAACGCCGCCGCCACGAGCACCACCAGGGGAAAGAGCTCCATAACGCACCGACTTACCAGGCCGAGCATCGTTGGACTACCCCCAACAAGCGACTCCAGCGTTTCAGCCATGCTAATCTCGTCCACAGTGGACGAGATACCCTCATGGCAACACCCCGAAAAACCCTAACCACCACCCAGTACACCAAGCTCCTCCGCGACCTCCGCCGCATCATCGGCGAAGGCCAGCAGGAAGCCCAACGCGCCGCCGCCCAATCCCTCATCGAAAGCTACTGGTCCATCGGCCGCCGCATCGCCAAAGAGCGCCTCAACACCCGCGCCGCTTACCACAACGCCATCCTCACCGACCTCTCCCGCGACCTCGACATCGGCGTCCGCACCCTCCAACGCACCGTCACCTTCTACCGAACCTACAAACGCCCCCCACGCATCGAAGGCCTCAGCTGGGCTCACTACCGCGTCCTCATGCAGCTCCAAGACCCAGCCGAGCGCACCTTCTACGAGCAGTTCGCCTTCGACGACACCCTCTCCGTCAAACGCCTCACCGCCGCCATCCAAGACGGCCACTACGAAACCGCGCGCAAGCAACGCAAGGGCAAGCCCATCACCCTCCCGCGCCCCACCGACCCGAGCTACCTCTACAAAGCCGAAGTCCGCGACGTCGTCGACGCCGACACCATCCTCCTCGACATCGACCTAGGCTTCGAAGTCATCCGCCGCCAATCCATCCGCCTAGCCCGCATCGACGCCCCCTCACGTGACACCTCCCAAGGCGCCGCCGGCCGCCGCTTCGTCCGCGAACAGTTAGCCGTCGCCCGCACCGTCGTCGTCAACACCCGCAAATACGACATCCACCGCCGCTACGTCGCCCACGTCTTCTACGCATTCAACAAACGAGGCATCGAGCACACGTTTCTGAAGGGGCGGTATCTCAACCAAGAGCTCATCGACAAAGGCCACGCCAAGCCGGTCTAGCCACACCCCTCACACCACATCCAACTGCGCCAGCTTCTCAAAATGCGCATCCCGCGTACAAAGCCGCGCCCCGTGCTCCGTCACCAGCGCCGCAATCCACAAGTCATTCGTCGGCACCGGCGTCCCCTGCTGCCGTAGCTGCCGAAACAGCGCCGCGTAGTGATGCGTCGTCGCATCCGTCGCCCACGCCACCTCGACCCCAGCCTTCGCCAAGAACCGCTGCATGAACCGCTCGTTCGCGCGCCCCTTCGTCCCCACCGCAAACCCAGCTCGAAGCTCCGCCACCACCACGAACGGAACCAACACCGTCCGCGCCGCCTCCACCAACGCGCGCACCTTCGCATCCCCCCGCATCAGGTCGACGTACCGATTCGTGTCGAGCGCCAGCTTCACCGCCACATCTCGTCATCGATGGCGCGCTGCTCGGCCAACGCCTCGTCCACCGCCGGGTCTTCCACCCAAGTCCCCGCCAAGCTCCCCACATCCCGATGCAACGGCGCGCTCCCCCGCAGCCCAAACGCCTCCATCAACGCCTCGACCGCCACCGTAGTGAGGCTCTTCCCCTCTTCCTTCGCCCGCTTCCGAATCAACTTGTCGAGCCGGGCAGGGAGCTTCCGAATCGTGTACTGCATGCATTTAGTGTAGGCATCGCAGGCATATATAGCAAGCATGCGAAGCGTTTTCGTTTCTGGCATGGTTGGTCGTCGGTCAGCCGCGCCCAGAGTTGCGCGGCCTGCTTCACGCCATACTCTCGCCACCATGCAACACCCCACTAGCCTACGATCCGTCATCCTCGCCCTCGCGACCCTCGCGGCCGCAGCATCCACTGCCGGATGCAGCAGCTCCTCCTCTTCCGCAGGCCCTCAAGACGAGCTCGACTGCGAAGCCGAGCCCATCATCCGCACCACCGCGGACGGCGTAGACTTCGTCCGCACGCCAACCAGCTGCTTCGAAGGCCTCCCCAACTTCAACTACGCGCTTGAAAGCGTCGACATCGACGGCCTCCGCCAAGGCTACGTCGACGAAGGCCCGGCGGACGCCCCGGTCGTCTTGCTCCTGCACGGCCAACCCACCTGGGCCTTCCTCTACCGCAAGATGATCCCCGTCCTAGTCGACGCCGGCTACCGCGCCATCGCAATGGACCACCTCGGCATGGGGAGCTCCGACAAGCCCATCGACATCGCCGACTACTCCTACCTCGGCCACATCGACCGACTCGAAAAGTTCATCAACGCGCTCGGCCTCCGCGACATCACCCTCTTCGCGCAAGATTGGGGCAGCCTCATCGGCCTCCACGTCGCCGGCGAAAACCCCGACTGGTTCGCGCGCATCGTCATCGGCGACGGCACCCTGCCGGTCGTGCCCGACGGCGTCGAGCCGTACCCCCGCGTCGAAAACACGAACGAAATCGACCCCGTCCTCGAGTTCGTCTACGAGTTCATCCCGGCGCCGGTCGTCCCCTTTTACGACGGCTGCACCCCCAGCTG
>JBLYYU010000428.1:0-5920 GCA_048550275.1 Polyangiales bacterium | reverse complement strand
CTCCGGATGATAGACGAGCACCTCTTGCCCCTCATGAATCGACGCGGCTGGGATTAGCGCGCTCGGGCCCGAACCAACGTAGCGATAGACCTTGGCGCCCGGAGGGTTCGTGATGATTCGGACCGTGCCCGTCTCGCCGACGGTGTCCGGCGCCGGTTCGGTCGACGGAGATCCGAAGTCGTGCGCCCCGGCCGGCTCCGCGACGGCTTGGGTTTGAATCGCAAGCTCGTAAAGCGCGCCTGCATCATTTCGCGCCCACGCCGCGCCTTCTCGAGTGACGGCGCGGACTGGCCTCAGCCCCTGATCGAACACGATGAACTCGTGAGCTGAACCAACGGGAAGGTCCGGAACGACCGTTGGGCCCCGTCCTACGAAGATGAAGATCTGCGCATCGCTCGGCGTGACCGACACGCCGATGTCGCCGGACTGCGCTGCGACGGGGGCCGGCGCGTCCTGCTGCGTGAGCTTGTCGAGCGTCCCGGTACTCACGAGTGCGTAGACACCCAGGCCCACGCCCAAACCGAGGACAGCCGCCAAGAGAAACACTCCCATGCCGACACGGGGCGTTGGAGGCTGCGCCGCTGGCAGCGAGGGCCGGTCATATGCAGGCGACACTGACGTCCCGGGTTCGCTTTGGGGCAAGGACGCCGGCACCGACTCGGAATGGGTCACCGACCCGGCCCCGAACACGGACTCGGTCGGAGTCTCCAAAGCGGGCTGCGCATCAACCGCGGGCTCTGCGCCGCTTGCAGTCACCGAGTCGATCCCAGAGGCGGTCCCAGAGGCGGTCACTGACACCGTTTCAGCGACGGATGCCGGTTCTGACGCGCGCATCTGCGCCGAGTCGGGAGCCGACTCTGCATCCGAACGTGCATCGTCCTCGCTCGACCACTTGCGAATCGTCGCCGTGATGGGCTCTTGCGCTACCTGCACGGGTCGTGGTCGCGCCGCCGCGGTCGCCGCAGCCGTATCGGGCGCAATCAAAGGCCTCAGCTCTGGCACCGGCGCCGAGCTTCGCGCCACCGCGGGCCGAGACGGAGGGACGGGAACGGTTTCCGGCTGGCCCTCGAGCTCGGCCTCCCTCGTCAGTGACGCCGGGATGCGAATCTTCTCGGTGATCGGCTCTTGCGGCTGCAACTCGGCAAGAGGCAGGGCGCCCTGCATCGGCCCCAAGCTCCGTACTTCCGGATCTCGCAGTAGCTCCTCGAGCTCCGTGTCGAGCTCGCGAGGGTCGACCTCGACGGCTTCAGGTGCCGGGGGCCGGTCGCTTTCGCGGACGAGGCGAGCCAAAACTCGCCGGGAAGCGCCGCGGTTGATCGGGATCAAGGACGCCTCGATGGCGTCGTGCAGATGTCTGAGGTCGCGCGGGCTCTGCCCCGAGTCGCTCTCCTCTACGAGTTGCAGAAGATACGGGGGTACGCCGGGGCCCGCGGCGATCAGCAAACGGGCTAGCAGCGACACGAGCGAGTCAGCCGCCTCGGCCGCCCCGACCCGTTCGGCAGCTTCGGAAACCACTACCCGGCCCTCCAAGGTCACTCGGATGTCATCGGGGTCGAGCTTGACCGCCTCCTGAATGAGGCCCTCGCAGGCCTCGAGGGCGACGAAGGCGCCGATCTCGAACGGGAGGCGATCGCCGCGCTGCTCCAGCTCGTCCACCAGTTGGCCCACGCCGACGTCTCTGCTCATCGTTTCCCCTCAATCCCGCTCGGGCGGGCGCACGCAAACACCCTGGCCGAGCAAGAACTCCTTGACCTCGGCCACAGTGTAGTGACCGTCGTGAAAGATAGAAGCCGCAAGAGCTGCATCCGCACCCCCAGCCGCCAATCCCTCGCGCACGTGCTCGAGGCTCCCAACACCTCCAGAAGCTACAACCGGAATCGAGATTGCGTCCACAACTGTGCGAGTTAACACCAAATCATAGCCGTCCTGAGTCCCGTCACGATCCATGCTCGTCAGCAGAATCTCGCCAGCGCCGTACTCGGCCATTTGCTTGGCCCAGGCGATCGCATCGAGCCCGGTGTCACGCCTTCCACCGTGGGTGTAGACGGTCCATGCAGCGGTTTGGCCAGGCACTCGCTTCGCGTCGATGGCGACGACGATCGCCTGCGAGCCGTACGCTTCTGCCATATCTTTGATGAAGGGCGGGTTGGCGACGGCTGCGCTATTGATCGACACCTTGTCCGCTCCCGCATGGAGCAGCTCGCTCACGTCCCGCCGTTCGCGGACGCCACCGCCGACGGTCAAAGGGACGGCCACGGTCGAAGCCGTACGGTCGACGAGATCGAAGAGGGTTCGGCGGTTCTCGTGGGAGGCGGTGATGTCGAGAAAAGTGATCTCGTCGGCGCCGCCCGCGCTGTAGCGTTGCGCGGATTCGACAGGGTCACCCGCGTCCCGCAGCCCGACGAAATTGACGCCCTTCACGACGCGTCCTTCTTTCACGTCGAGGCAGGGGATGATGCGCTTCGCCAGCATCAGGCTTCTTCCAGCGCGGCGAAGGCCTCGGACAATGTGAACGCGCCCGAATAGAGAGCGCGACCGCAGACCGACGAGCGAACGCCCGCGGCCGAAAGAGCCCTCAGATGATCGAGCGAGCCAATTCCGCCAGAGGCGATGACCGTCGTATCGACATGGGATTGCAGGTGCGCAGTCCCTTCGACATCCGGCCCCTCGCGAGTTCCGTCCTTGTGGATGTTCGTGAAGAGAATGGCGCCGATGTTCCAGTCATCGACTCGTTCGGCGAGCTCGATGACATCTTGCTCGCTTTGCTCCTGCCAGCCCTCGACCGCGATCTTCCCGTCGCGCGCATCGAGCGCCATCACCACACCCTTCGGGTAGCGGTCACAAATCGTTCGCGCCACGTCCGGCTCCTTGATGACCACGGTCCCCAGCACGACTCGCGCGGCGCCGGCGTCCATCCATTGCGCCGCGACGTCTTCGTTCCGTACGCCGCCGCCGATCTGCACTCGAAGGTTGGTCTCGCGTAGAATCCCTTGAATGGTGGGCACGTGCGCTGGACGGCCCCGACGCGCGCCTTCGAGGTCGACTACGTGGAGCCGCTGGGCGCCCTGCTCTTCGAACCGCCGGGCCATGCCAACTGGATCGTCGTCGTATACGGTTACTTCCTCGTATTTTCCTTGATGCAGGCGCACGACCTTGCCATCGAGCAAATCGATCGCTGGAATCAACTCCACGAGACGTCTCCTAGGAAGTGCCCAATTAGGCGTGCACCCGCGTGCTGGCTCTTCTCGGGGTGAAACTGGCAGGCCAGGACGTTGTCCCGGGCAATGGCCGAACAGAAGGGACCGCCGTAGTCCGTCGTGGCGACAACCAGGCTCTCCTCGGCAGGCACGCAGTAGTAACTGTGCACGAAATAATACCACTCGCCATTCTCGAACACCGGATGGCCACTCTCGATTTGGTTCCATCCGATGTGCGGAACTTTGAGCCGTCGCCCTTCGGCGTCGGTCAGGTCGCCCGGGAACCTCTTCACGGTCCCCGGAAAAACGCCGAGGCCTTTTTCGCCGGGCGCTTCCTCGCTCCATTCGAAGAGGGCCTGCATCCCGAGACAGATGCCGAGATACGGACGTCCACTGTCGATCCACTCGCGAACGGCTTCGCCGATCTCGCCAGCGAGCGCGTGCGCGCACTCCTTGAATGCACCCTGCCCCGGCATCACCAGACGGTCCGCGCCTAGCAAGACCTCCGGGTCCGAGCTGAGCTCCGCGCTGGCGCCCGCACGCTCGAATGCCTTAGCCACGCTGTGCAGGTTCCCGAGGCCTAGATCGACAATCGCTACCCGGCCGCCGTTCATTCGGTCAACGTGCCCTTGGTCGAAGGCACGCCCACGACCCGAGGGTCGACCTCGGTCGCTTCCCGCAGCGCGCGAGCGAACGCCTTGAAGCTGATTTCGATGACGTGGTGGAGGTTGTCCCCGGAGTGCTGACGCATGTGCAGATTGCACTGGCTACCGCGCGCGAAGCCCTCGAAGAACACCTCGGCGAGCTCGGCATCGAAGTCGCCAATCTTCGCCTTGGGCAAGGTGACCGCCCATACGAAGTACGGCCGGCCGGACAAATCCAAAGCGCAGGTCACACAGGCTTCGTCCATGGGCAACGTCGCCGAACCAAACCGGCGAATCCCTTCCTTGTCGCCCAGCGCGGCCGCAAAGGCCTGCCCTAGCGCGATGGCGAGGTCCTCGGTCGTGTGGTGGCCGTCGATGTGCGTGTCGCCGAGGGCCCGCACCTCCAAATTGAACAGCCCATGCTTGGCGAGCTGCTCCACCATGTGCGTGAGGAACCCGATCGGGGTCTCCACCTGGTATTGGCCGCTGCCGTCGAGATCGAGCACCACCCGGATGTCGGTCTCGCTGGTTCGACGTTCTATCGTCGCTCTTCGTCCCATGACGCCGGTACCATAGCCCGGAAATCCTCCCGGGCTACCACCCTAGCCGGACTTCATGCGTTCGAGAACTTCCTCGAGCTTGCTCTTGAGGTCGTCATTGTCGGGCTCGTTTTGGATCGCCATCTTCAGGTTGAGCTTCGCCTTGGCCCAGTCCTCCGCCTTGATCGCTTTGAGGGCGCTCGAGAAGAAAGCCCGGGCCTTGCCCGAGCGAAGCGAGACCCCCCCTGGCGGCCGGATGGTTCGACGCTTCTCTTCGGCACGATCCTCGGAGTAGCGAAGCATGCCCTTCTCGAGACCCTCGTTGTAGAGCTTGCGCTTCATCGGGTCGAGGAGGATACGATATGCCTCACTCCCAAGCTGATAGAGTTCGGTGTGCCTTTCGCCTTCTTGAAGAGAGCCTAGGAAGTTGTCCGGATGGTGCTCTCGAGCGAAGCGGTGGAACGCCGCGCGAACCTCGTCTGCAGTTGCCACCGGGCTGATTCCCAGAAGCTGGTAGTAGTCGTAGTCGTCTATCGAGGCCGGCATCGACTAGCTCCCGAGTTTGGCCTCGTGCCGTTCCCGAAGCTGTTCGATCTGCGCATCGGGGAGCTCGCCGATCAACTTGATCGCGATTTGCTGTTGCTGGCCGGTGCCGACGTCCTGCGCACGGACCTGGAGCGTCCCGTCCGCGTCGATCATGAATCGGACGGCGATCTGGACTTTGCCGCGAGCCGCCGGCCGCAATCCGTCCAGAACGACCTCACCCAGCAACTGGTTCCCGGACACGCGTCGATTCTCACCCTGGCAGATACGAACGATGACGGTGTCCTGCTGATCGCGCGCCGTCGTAAACATCTTCGTTTGGCCGGCGGGGATCGCTGAGTTGCGACGGATGATCCGCTCACAGTACCCGTCCACCGTTTCGACGCCCAATGACAATGGCGTCACGTCGAGGAGGAGAGGCGCTTTCGGTCTGGTCGCCGCGGGCTGAATCGCGGCGACCGCGCCTGTGACGGTGTCGACTTGTTCGTCGAGCGCCGCTCTAAGCGTCTGCGGCGCCTGACTTCCGACATCTAGTTCGAGGTCGGTGTCGGAGACCTCTCCCATCGGCACCGAGTCACGCCCCAGGAAATCCTCGCCGAGCTCCACCAGTAGCGACGAACGCTCTGGATCGTTCAACTCGGGCGCGGCAGACGGATCCACGAACTCCTCGCCGATCTGCATCAGGAGCCGCGAGGCATCTTCGGCCGGAGAGGTGGCAAAGTCGAGGGGCCCAGCCTGCGTTGGTTGCTGGGTGAATCGCGTATCATCACCCTCTGCCAGAGCCCCGGCGTGCGTCGGCTGCTCGGTGAATCCGGGCTCACCAGTGACGGTCGGCGGTTCGCGGTTCACGGTCGGCATGTCGAGAAGATCGTCTTCCCCTCGATCCATTCGCAGCGGCGGCGGCGGCGCCTGCCCCGGCAGGGTCGCCTTTCGGGCTGCGCGCGCGACTGGCGGCGGAGGAAGAGGTGGCAACGGCGGGCGATTGCCGACGTTGGTG
>JBLYYU010000427.1:0-15814 GCA_048550275.1 Polyangiales bacterium | reverse complement strand
CAGGGGGATGTGGTTCCATTCAGATCTGTGAACGGAGACGGACGGCGCTGGTGCGCTGTCACACTCGTTGCCACAGCGCTCGTCGCCGCGGCGTTCGGGGCCACAGGGCCCAATGCCACCAGCCCAACCTTCAAGCCCCTTCAAGCCAGCAGGCGGCAGCGCGAGCCGGAACGGCGAAGCCCGGCACGAATGCGCCGGCAAGGCAATGCGAAGCCATTGCCGCGCAGGGAGGATTACGGGTGGGGGTAGGCACTCGTGTCGGGGCGGTGTAACCAAGACTGACCAGGCTTCGGTTCCTGCAGCCACCCCTCACCGCATCCGCGGTAGCCAGCGCGCATCCACCCAGCCAGCCATAGCCCGGTCGCCCACGGCGCGACCTCACCGCCCGTTTCCCCCGTCAGTCGTTCATCAGCGCCAGTAGAATCCGGTCGGGCGCGTCTTCGAATCTTCCGTTGGACATGACGAGGATGGTGTCGCCCGGCTTTGCTTCCGCGGCCGCGCTCGCGATGGCTTCTTCCACGGTGTCGCAGGCCTTCGCACGTCCGCCATCTAGCGCGATCGCGTTTGCAATGGCCTGCGTGTCGAGCTTTTCGTCTGAGGGGATCTCGCTCCGGCCGACGGGCGCCAAGATGCTCAGGTCTGCGGGAGCGAAGGCGCTGGGGTACGCGTTTTGGTGAAGGCGCCGCGAGGCGGTTGCGCTTCTCGGTTCGAACACGGCGATCAATCTTCCCCGAACCCGTTCCCGAAAACCCGACAGGGTTTCGCGCACCGCGGTGGGGTGGTGTGCGAAGTCATCGTAGACTTCGACTCCGTTCGCGATTCCGACGAGCTCTTGTCGGCGTTTGCTCCCGCGGAAGCTGGGTAGGGCGGCGATCAGTTTGTCGAGTGGCGCGTTGGCGGCTTCGCTGGCCATGGCCAGGGCGGCGACGGTGTTCCGTGCGTTGTGACGGCCGACCAGGGGCAGTTTTACCCGGCCGCAGAGCGAGCCGCCCCCGAAGAGGTCCATCGCGCCCCCGGGGCTGGGTATGCCGAGCCACATCGGTTGGACGTCGCCGCAGTCGTCGCCGTCGAGGGCGTAGAATCGGAGATTGCACTGCGCGCCTGCCGCGACCCGGCGTACGAGCGGGTCCCCGGCCCAGGCGAAGAGCCAGCCGCCGTCTGGGATCAACGATACGAACTTCTCGAACGCCGCGAGGTACGCGTCCGGGTCGGGGTAGATGTCGACGTGGTCGTACTCGATCGACGTGAGGATCGCGGCACTCGGGCGGTAGCTCCAGAACTTCGGGACCTTCTCGAAGAACGCGCTGTCGTATTCGTCTCCTTCGACGACGAAGGGCGCGCCCGGCGACCCAAGCCGCGAGCTCCGCTCGAAGTCGAGCGGAATGCCTCCGATGAAGAAGCCTGCATCGACCCCCGACTGCCCGAGTAGGTACGCGAGCAGAGTCGACGTCGTTGTCTTTCCGTGCGTTCCGGCGACGACCAATGGCTCGCGCGACGACAGCACACGCTCGGCGAGCGTCCCCGGCATCGACATGACGCGCAGCCCGCGCTTCGAGGCTTCGAGCGCTTCCGGATTGTCCGGGCGGCAGACGTTTCCGACGACGACCAGCTCTGGACTCGAATCGAGGTTCGACGGATTCCAACCCTTCATGCATTTGACGCCGAGCGCGTCGAGGTACGGACCGATCGGCGGATCAAACGCGGTGTCGCTTCCACTCACCCGATGTCCAGCCTCCACCAGAAGCCCTGCCAGAGCGCTCATGCCGGTGCCGGCGATGCCGATCAAATGGACGTGCATGCGAGCTCCAGTAGGCGGGAATTGCGGAACAATATCGGGGAGGGTGTTGACAGAGTCACGGGCGGGTCCATTATGAAAGCACGGTGAGGGGAAACACGAAAAAGCTTTCGGATCGCGTGCGAGAGGTGCTGGACGCCCTGATCGACGCTGTGGAAGGCCTTCTCGCCCCACCTCCCGCGCCAGTCCCAGTACGCGTTCGACGGCCTCAGTTTCCGCAGAAGCGGCGTCGCTAGCACCTGCTCGGGCCTCTATTCCGCGGCGGCGATCTGCTCGGCCGCTTTCACAGTGACCGGCACGCCACTGAACGCGGCATTCCCGCTCAGGACGTCGAGGAGCCGGTCGTCGGTGAGATCGTTGACGCTCACGCCGGGGTGACGCGTCGCAACGTTGAGCTGAACCCCGTCACGGCCGTGACCGAAGCCGTGGGGCAAGCTCACAACACCCGGCATCATGTCGCTGGTGAGCTCTGCTGGTGCGCTGACTTGTCCGACTCGCGAGGCCACCGTGACCGTGTCACCCGCTTTGACCCCGATGCGTTCGGCGTCTTCCGGGTTGATCAGCAGCGTACAGCGATCCTTGCCCTTCATCAGCCGCTGACTGTTGTGCATCCAGGAGTTGTTGCTCCGAAGCTGCCGTCGTCCGATGAGCAGAAGCTCCCCATCGACGGCGGCCTTCGTTTCGAGGAACCTGGCCGTGAGGCGTTCGAGGTCCTCGACAAATAGGTCGGGGGCCAGGTCGACTAGGCCATGCTTTTCCGGAATCGCCTGGGGGAGTACGGACTGCAGAGGCCCGAGGTCCACTCCGTGCGGGTTCTTGCGGAGCTTCGCGAGTGAGAGCCCCGTACCGACGGGGTTGAAGCGCTTTCCGTAGGGACCAAGCCGCAAACCGACGTCGAGAATGCGTTCCGGGCCGGCCTTCTGTGACGCCCGCGCCGCGAGGTACCGTTTGCTCAGCTTGCCATGCCGTCTCGCGGCGAGTCGGCAGCTCAGCTCGGTGAGGATTTGCCAGTCGTCGAGCTCGTCATTCTTCAACGGGAAGGGTGCTGGCGAATAGTTCGCCACGTTTCGGACGGCGGTCAGATAGAGAGCCAAGTCGTAGTGACTTCGCTGGATGGGGGACACCGGCGGCAGGATGATGTCCGCGTGACGGCTGGTTTCGTTGATGAAGAAGTCGATCGACACGGCGAAGTCGAGCGAGGCGTATCCTAGATCGACCTGAGCGCCGTTCGGCGTGGACAGCACAGGGTTTCCGGCGACGGTGATCATCGCGCGGATGCGACCCTCTCCTTCGGTGAGCATTTCCTCGGCCATGACCGAGGCGGGAAGCTCGCCCCCGAACTCGGGAAAACCACGGACGCGGCTCTTCCAACGTCCGAACGAGCCTCGGCCGGCGCCGAACCCGCCGACGGACTCGCGCACGTCGATCGCTGGAGAGGAGAACATCGAGCCTCCAGGCTCGTCTAGGTTGCCGGTGATCGCGTTGAGCACGTTGATCAGCCACATGCAGAGCGTGCCGAATTCCTGCGTGCATGCGCCGACGCGTCCGTAGATTGCGGCCCTTGGTGCTGCGCGAAACTCGCGAGCAAGCCGCTTCACGGTTTCCGCGGAGACACCGGTGATCGCTGCCGTCTGCGAAGGCGGGTAGTTCTTTGCGAGCTCGAGGATTCGATCCGCGTTCTTCACGCTTGCGCCGATGCGACCGAGATCGATGTCCGTCGCGCAGACCTCGTGAAGAAGCCCGAGCAAGAAAAGGGCGTCGGTGCCGGGTTGAATGAACAGGTGTTCGTCTGCGACGCGCGCGGTTTCGCATCGGCGCGGATCGACCACGACGACCTTGCCGCCGCGCTGACTGATCCCTTCGAGCCGCTTCTTGATGCCGGGCGCGGCCATGATGCTGCCATTCGATGCGAGTGGGTTCGCGCCGATCAGCATGAGGAAGTCGGTTCGGTCGACATCCGGGACGGGAAATAGAAGCTGGTGGCCGAACATGAAGTACGAGGCCATCATCAGGGGCAGTTGATCGCAGGACGTTGCCGAGAAACGGTTCTTCGACCCGAGCACGCGAAGGAAAGGCGGCCCGAAGACCAGCGTCCCGAAATTGTGTGCGTTTGGGTTCCCCAAGTAGACGCCGACCGAATCCCGGCCGTGCTCGTCCTGGACCTGTTGGATACGATCGACGACCTCGTCGAAGGCGTCGTCCCAGGACATTGGCTCCCAGCGGTCACCAACGCGGCGCACGGGCTGTTTCAAACGGTCCGGGTCCTCGTACAAGTCCTTTAGCGCCATCGACTTCGGGCAGACGTGACCTCGACTGAAAACGTCCTGCGTATCTCCGCGGACGGAGACGACCTGCTCACCTTCGATTTCGACCTCGACGCCACACATGGCTTCGCAGAGGTTGCACGTTCGGTAGTGGGTGCTGCTCATCGGGCGAGCATAGCCGAGCCCGGCCTTGGAGCGTAGTCGCGCAGTTCAGGCTCTTTCGAAGGAGAACCCGGCGCCATCTGCGTCGACTTCAACCGTGTCGCCATTGCCGAAGCGGCCGCGCAGCAGGGCTTCGGCCAATGGGTCTTGCAGCTCCCGAACGAGGACCCGCTTCAGGGGACGTGCTCCGAAGGCTGGCTCATAACCCAGGTCGATCAGTCGTGCTTTGGCGGAGTCGGTCAAGGCCAGCGTGATCTGGCGTGGAGTCAGGAGCTTCTGCACTTGCCGCAGCTGAATCTCGAGAATCGCCGCGAGCTCGTCCTTGTCGAGCCGATCGAAGATCAGGACCTCGTCCACGCGATTGAGGAACTCGGGGCGGAAGTGGTCGTGGAGCCTCTCTTGGATTCGCGCCCGGAGCTTGGCGTCCGAGCCTTTGTGTTCGAGGATGAGCTCGCTCCCGACGTTGGAGGTCATGATGATGACCGTGTCTCGGAAGTGCGCGACTCTGCCGCGGGAGTCGGTGAGCCGGCCGTCTTCGAGAACTTGCAGAAGTATGTTGAAAACGTCCGGGTGTGCCTTCTCGACCTCGTCGAACAAGATGACCGAGTAGGGCCGTCGTCGCACCGCTTCGGTTAGAAAACCGCCGGCTTCGCTGTCGACGTAGCCCGGTGGCGCGCCGAGAAGGCGGGCGACCATGTGCTTTTCCATGAACTCGCTCATGTCGAGCCGGGTCAGCGCCGCCTCGTCGTCGAACAGGAAATCCGCGAGTGTCTTGGCCAGCTCTGTTTTGCCGACTCCCGTGGGCCCGAGAAAGAGGAACGAGCCGATCGGGCGTTTCGGGTCGCGAAGCCCGACGCGTCCGCGGCGAACGGCCTTGCTCAGCGCGCTCACCGCGTGGTCCTGGCCGACGACACGCTCACGGAGCCGATCTTCCATCTGAAGAAGCTTCTGGGCTTCTTCTTCCATCATCTTTGCTGCCGGCACGCCCGTCCAGAGCGCGACCACCGCTGCTACGTCCTCGGGGCCGACGGTTCCGTCCGACTTGTCGCCGTCGAGCCCGAGCCGAACGCGTGCGGCGCTTTCGTCGATGAGGTCGATCGCGCTCTTCGGAAGCTCGCGGCCGGCCACGTAGCGTCGGGCGAATCGGACCGCGGCCTCGAGAGCGGCGTCCGCGATCTCGACCTCGTGCGCGGCTTCGAACCGCGGCTTCACGCCCTGAAGAATGGCGATGGCCTCTTCGGCGCCGGGCGGCTCGATTTGAATCGGAACAAACCGGCGAAACAGAGTGCTGGCCTCGTCGCTGATCTCCCGGAGCTCGTCCGGCGTGCAGCGGGCGAGCGCCCGAACCTCGCCTCGGCTCAGCGCGTTGGCGAGCATGTCGCCGGCGCCGCCTTTGGCGCGAAGAAAGGACGCGAGGTTTGGCAGGAACAGAATAACTTGGCCGCCGGCATCGCGGACCGCGTCCAGAATCGCCCGCATTCGCTCTTCGAGCTGCCCGCGGAGCTTGGTCCCGGCGACGAGCTCTCCTGAGTCGAGCGCGACGATTCGCTTGTCCGCTAGCAGGTCGGGGACCTCGCCGGCAGCGATGCGGGAGGCGAGAGCTCGGACGATCGCCGTGCGCCCAGTGCCGTTCTCACCGACGAGCAAGGGGTTGTTCTCCTCTCGTCGGGCGAGCACTTGGAGCATGCGGCGAAGCTCCGCCTCCCTGCCGACGAATGGATCAAAGGCGTCCTGCGCCGCCAGGCGCGTGAGGTCGCGACCGTATTCTTCCAAGACTCCCATGCCCGCTCCCGAGCTCGATTCGGGTGTATCGCTCGCGCCGCCATCCGCCAAGGCCTCACGCAAGATCGCGCTGCTCAGGCCAGAACCTCGCAGGATCGATCGCAGCGCACCGCTCGGCTCTTGCGCGCAGGCCAGTACCAGGTTCGCTGGACCAACGGGCAGCCCGGCATGCTGTGTCGCCTCGAGCTCAGCCCGGGACAGGAGCTCGAGAAGGCGCGCCGAGAGGTACGCTTCACCGCTGCTGGCGCCTTTTTCGATTCGTCGAAGCGCCCGCTCCGAGTCGACCAACACGTCGGTCGGCTCCACACCCGCTTTTTCGAGCGCGGCCTGCGCGACCGGCGCTGCGTCCACGAGCTCGTACCAGAGGTGGATCGGCTGAACCTCTCCGTGGCCCCGATCGTCTGCGAGCTGCTGCGCTGCGGCGACGTACCTCCGCGCTTCCTCGCTATACGAATCGAGCCGCAGAGTGAATTTCTTCAAGCTTCGTCGTCCGCGACTTTCGTTGCTGCAACGAAGCGCAGCCTCAGATCGTAGAGCACTTCAGTCACGAGGCGCTCTTCTTCACCGGTGAGATTGCCTCTCGTCTTCTCTTCGAGCAGCGCGATGCAGTCGATCGATTGCTTGGCGTGCGCGAGGTTGACCGTCGAGTCGTCCTCCGCGCCCGGAAGCTTCCCGAGGTTCATCAGCGCGGACGTGCTCAACGACAAGATGAATGTGTTGAAGTCGATGCTCGGTGCTGTGCTCTCTTCATCACTCATCGGAGCTACTCCGCTTCGAGCTGGTCGTCGGACCCTTCCGGTTCGATCTCGACCGTTTCGTACGAGCCTTCGCGGTCGGCGAGGTCCGCCAGGTGCTTCTCGTATTCGTCCTTCGTCACCAAGCCCTTCGCGATGTTGCGTTCCACGATTCGCTTGTCCATTAGCTTGTCACCCAGAGTTGCCATGCCGCCGAGTGTAGATTCGCCCCAGCGCCTGTCAAACCACACTAGTTTGACACCCCCCTGGCGAGCCCCGATCCTGAATTCGTGCTTCGTCAGGTTCCGCCATCGGCCGATCAGCTACGTGAATTGGAGATTCTGATTCGCGCGCACCATCCGCTCCTGCTGGTGGAGACCGTCGAGGAGGAGCGGGTCCACGTCCTACTCGAGCACGCCGCCGAACACATCGGCCTGCCGCTTTTTTCCTGGACCCAGGTGGACGGGCTCCGCCGCGAGCTCCCCGAGCCGGGACATACGCCCGAGAGCGGGCCCCCTCAGAAGGCACTCTCCTTCATCGCGCGCTCGAACCTGGAGGCGATCTTTCATCTCCGTGGTCTCGGCCCGTATCTCCACGAGCCAGCCGTCATCGCCCAGATCAAGCACATCCACAAGAAGTACTTCGGGCATCGAGGGGCTCTCGTGGTCTCCGGCCACAGCGTCGACATGCCGCCTGCGATCGAGCACCTGTTCACGCCGCTGAGCCTGCACGCGCCTTCCTCGGAGGCCTATCACGCGTTCGTTCAGGGAGTGCTCCGCGACTTGGCGGGGCGGCTTCACGTCAAGGTCGAGCTCTCGAGCGCCGATGTATCCAGACTGCTCGCTGCGCTGAACGGCCTCACCTTCTTCGAGGTGCAGAAGATCATCACTCAGGCGGTCATCGAAGATGGGATTCTCGGCCGGGAAGACATCAGCAAGGTGCTGGACGCCAAGCGGCAGATCATCGAGCGTTCCGGCGTACTCGAGTACTTCCCGCACGAGCATGCAATGGGCGATGTCGCCGGGCTCGGGGAGCTGAAAGGGTGGCTTCGCAAGCGGCAGGCTGCGTTCGAGGATCCGAAACGCGCGAAAGAGTACGGCTTGTCGCCTCCGAAGGGCCTGATGCTCATCGGGGTGCAGGGTTGCGGCAAGAGCCTTTGCGCCAAGGCGGTCGCCGCGGAGTGGAAGCTGCCGTTGATTCGTCTCGATCCATCGAATCTCTACAACCGATACGTCGGCGAAAGCGAAAAGAACCTGAAGCGTGCGATCAAGCTCGCGGAAGCCATGGCGCCGGTCGTGCTCTGGATCGACGAAATAGAAAAGGCGCTCTCCCAGGAGGATGCCGAAGGAGGCCCAGCCCAGCGGATCTTCGGGACATTCCTGGCGTGGCTCCAGGACAAGAAGGAAAGCGTCTTCGTCATCGCGACGGCGAACGACATATCGAAACTGCCGCCGGAGCTGATGCGCAAGGGCCGCTTCGACGAGATCTTCTTCGTCGACCTCCCTGGTCCCGAGGCCCGGAAGCGGATCCTACAGATTCACCTGAAACGCAGGAACCGGGAACCGGTCAACTTCGACATTCGACGGCTCGTCGACCTCACCGACGGATTCAGCGGCGCCGAGATCGAGCAGGCCGTCGTCTCGTCGCTCTACACGGCGTTCTCTCACGATCAGGAGCTGACCACCGCGGTGATCGCCGAAGAAATCGAGCTGACCAGGCCGCTCTCAGTCACCATGGCGGAGCGGATCGATACGCTCCGTAGCTGGGCCAAGGACCGCGCAGTCTTCGCTGGCTGACGCTCAGCCGGCCTCGTTCAGGATGCGTTGGTTGTAGTCGTGCTCGTCACGCATGCCTTCCAACGTGGTCTTCTCGACGAAGGACTCGAGCTTCTTGCGGATGAGCGGCACCTTGGCGGTGGCTTCGAATTCGATGTCGTAGGTGCAGCCGCTTCCGCTCGGGGAGATCGTGACGTTGGAGTCGATCTTGCCGGGCGTGCCGACGACATCGATGTGGCTCTTGCAGGTCTTCTTCTCCCCCGCATCCCGCCATTCGCGGCGCTCGATGATGGTGTTGGTCGCGTTGAAGAGCTTCTTTGCGAAGCCGGGGAGGTCGCTGTCGATTTCGCGGGTAGAGGTGATGATCGTCGTACCGCCAGACTCCTCGACCTGGATCCGGACATTCCGCTCGCCGGAGGCCTCACATCGCTTTTTGATGATCTCCGGATCGGTGACGAACCGATACACGGTGTCGACGTCTTGGCTGTAGTTGATGGTCAGATTCGGCATGCCTTGCTCCCCTTGCGAAGCGGGTAGCCTAACACGCTTGGGGCCAAGATCGAGAGGCTAGGCGGCGAACACGACGTGCAAGATCACCTGGGCGACGAGGAAATAGACGAGCAGGCCGAGCACGTCGACGACCGACGCAATGAACGGGGTCGAGGAGACGGCGGGATCCAGACCTGCGCGCTGAATCAGCAGTGGCAAGAGCGAGCCAATCATCGTGCTCAAGGTGACGATCGCAAGAATGCTTGCACCTACGGCCGTGGCGATCGCGGCGGGGTCCACCGTCTCGCCAGCGAACCAGCCCCTGGCGAACCCGATCAGCCCGAGGGCGATACCTAGCGAGAGGCCGATCAGAAGCTCTCGCCCGGCGACCTTTGCCCAATCCCCCGGTTTGAGCTCGCCGACTGCCATCGCGCGGATGACCAGGGTTGCGGACTGCGATCCCGCGTTTCCGCCGGACGCGATGATCAGGGGGATGAAGAGAACGAGCTCGACCGTTGCCTGTAGCAGTTCCTGGTTCTCACGGATCACGGTGGCGGTCAGCAATTGGGCGAGAAAGAGCAAGACGAGCCACGAGCCACGCTTCCAGACGAACTCCGCCCAGCCGGTCTCGAAGTACGAGTCCTCGAGGGGCACGACGCCGCCCATCTTCTGCGCATCTTCGGTCGCCTCTTCGATGACGACGTCGACGACGTCGTCGATCGTGACCACGCCAAGCATTCGCGAGAGCTGGTCGACCACGGGAAGAGCGGCCAAGTCGTAGCGAGCGATCGCATGTGCGACTTGCTCCTGGTCGTCGAACGCCGAGACCTTGAACACGTTTTCGATCATGATCTCGGAAAGCTCCTGGCCCGGGTCGCTCAGGATCAGATCTCTCAGCGATACGACGCCGAGGAGCTCGCCGTTCGGACGGCAGACGTAGATGTAGTAGAGCATCTCCGCCATCTCTTCGCGGCCGAAGCGCCGTGCCGCTTCCATCGCTTCCCAGACTTTGGTCTCGGGCGGCAACGAAGCGAACTCGGTGGTCATGAGACCGCCGGCGGTTTCCGGCTCGTACTGGACGAGCTCGCGGACTTCTTCCGCGGCTTCGGGCTCTCTGCGTTCGAGCGCAGCAAGCAGGGCGGTCGCGTCGTCGTCCTCGAGCTCTTGGAGAAGGTCGACGCGATCGTCCGGGTCCATCTCGCTGAGCAGCTCGACCGCCCGGCCGGTATCGATGGTGTTGAATACGAGCACCTGGCGGCGCGGGCTCAGACGCTCGACGACGTCGGCAGCGGTTTCAGTCGGCAAGGCGCGGACGAGTGAGACTGCCTCTCGGGCGGAGAGATCCTCGAGCAGCTCTGCGATGTCCTCCGGGTGGAACTCCGAGACCGCTTCCCGAACGGCTTCAGGGCCGAGCGCGATCGCGTCCTGAAGGTCCGGTCCTATGAGAGGCGCTAGCCGCATCGCCGCCGATTCTGAAGCATGCAGGGGATCGCCGCAGCAAAAATCTCGCTTACGCCGGTTCTTGCTTCGAGCGGAACCGAATGTTGAGCAGCTCGACCAACAGGGCAAAGGCCATCGCGAAGTAGATGTAGCCCTTGTTGATGTGCTGCCCCAAACCCTCCGCGGTCAGCAGGACGCCGATCAGAAGTAGGAAGGACAGGGCGAGGATCTTCATCGAAGGGTACTTGTTGACGAAGTCACCGATCTGCTTCGCGAAGAGCAGCATCACGGCGATCGCGATGACCACTGCGGTCACCATGACCTCGATGTGCTCGGCCATGCCCACTGCCGTGATGACCGAGTCGAGGGAGAAGATGATGTCGAGGAGCATGATCTGGGTGACGATGCCTGCCAGGCCGTTGAACCAGCCCTCGATGTCTTCCTGGTGCTCCCCCTCGACTTTGTCGTAGATCTCCTGCGCGCTCTTGGCGATGAGGAAGAGGCCGCCTCCGAGCAGGATGAGGTCCCGGCCGGAGAACTCGTGTCCCATCAAGGTGAACAGCGGCTCGGTGAGCTGCATGACCCAGTTGATCGTCAAGAGCAGCGCGATCCGCGTGACCATCGCGCCGAGCAGACCGAGTCGGTACGCTAGCGCCTGCTTTTCGACCGGAAGGCGCGACGCGAGGATGGCGATGAAGACGATGTTGTCGATCCCGAGGACTATCTCGAGAAGCGTCAGAGTCAGCAGCGCGACCCAGACATCGGGATTGGTGAGCAGCTCCATCATCGTCGGGGTCTGATACTTAGCGTGACCTCCCCGTCAGCTGCAAACCGGTCTTGGCAGGCGAGGGCCGTCGCGGTACCCACGCAGTCATGGCAATTCGATTTGCGACCATTGCGGCCCACGCAGGCAGGGTCAGCGACGCAGCCGGTCAGCCGGTCAACTCGCCGATCTCGCTTTCCACCACCTTCGTCCAAGGGAGCCCCGGGAGCCCGGAGGAACACGCGTACAGCCGGGTGAGCAACCCGAACAGGGATGCCCTCGAACAGACCCTCGGCGCCCTCGAAGGGGGATCGAGCGCTTCGCTGTTCTCATCGGGCTGCGCCGCCATGCACGCGGCCCTTCAGCTTCTAGAGCCCGGGGACCAGCTCGTCGCCTGTGGCGACATCTACGGCGGGACATACCGGCTGATCGAACAGTTGGTGCGGCCGATGGGGGTCGACGTCGCATGGGTCGACATGTCGGATACAGCCCAGGTGGACGCCGCCATGAACGAGCGAGTCAAGATGGTCTGGATCGAAACGCCGACCAACCCCCTGCTTCGGGTGTTCGACATCCAGAATGTCTCGAGTCTCGCTCGAGCTCGGGGCGCATGGACGGTCGTCGACAACACGTTCGCGACGCCGGCGCTTCAGCAGCCGCTCGCCCTCGGCGCCGACCTGGTGGTGCACTCGATGTCCAAGTACCTCAACGGGCACAGCGATGTGGTCGCTGGCGCAGTCGTCAGCAAGGACGATCAGCTTTCCGCGAGGCTTCAGTTCATTCAGCGGGCCGGCGGCGCCGTCCCATCGCCTTTCGACTGCTACCTCGTAGCCCGAGGCATCAAGACGCTCCCGCTGCGCATGGCACGTCACTGCAAGAGCGCGCAGTCACTCGCCGAGTGGCTTGGCCAGCATCGGAACGTGCTGGCCGTACACTACCCCGGCCTGGCCGGGCATCCGGAGCACTCGCTCGCTGCCCGGCAAATGAGCGGCTTTGGCGGAATGGTCTCGTTCGAAGTGGCTGGCGGCCTTGGAGGTGCGAGGGAGGTCTCGCAACGCGTTCGACTGTTTTCGCTCGCCGAGAGCCTCGGAGGGGTCGAGTCGCTCATCGGCCAGCCAGCTTTGATGAGCCACGCATCGATGCCCAAAGAAGTTCGGGAGGAGCAGGGCATCCGGGACGGATTAATCCGGCTTTCGGTGGGCCTCGAAGACCTCGAAGACCTGCGGGAGGACCTCGAGCAGGCCCTTTTCACGCCATAGTTGCCGGGCTCAGGTGCTCTCGCTAACCTGATCGCGTGGGGCTCCGAATGAACATAGGGCATGTTGCTGTTCTGCTACTGTCGGTACTTGCGATCTCCTGCGCAGAAGATGGAGGCCCCGTGCTCGTCGACGCGAGCTGGAACCTGACCTGTCCGAGCGACACGGAAGTAGACTGCGGCTCGCTGGCGGAGCAAACCTGCCTCGGAGATTTCGGTCAGCGCTTGGTCGTCGGGCATCATGGTCAAGTCGCCTGCACGGGCGACGCTATCTTGGCTGTGTGTGAATCGGTGGAGCGCAGCGACGGAACGAGAAACATCTCGATCGAGGTGAACGTAGACCGCGACAGCACGAGCTTTCCAAAGTTCGCATTCGAGATCGACGCGCGCGTCAACAACGCGGACGACTCCGTGGAAAGCTGCAACATCACGATCATCGAAGACGAGGTGCCCTATGACGTCGGCGCATGCGGAGAAGAGCCGCCCTCGATGGATCAGCCCTGCCAAGTATCGAACATCAACACCGACGGTGGCGAGGTCAGCTTCGATGTCGAGTGCGAGGCATTGTTGAGCAGCGTGACCGGCACCTCCGGTTTCGACGTAGGCGCCCTAGGCGGTGGTCCGACGACGATCCGATTCGCCAACTGCACCGGCTTCTAGAGCGTCTTTTGCGAGTGGCTCTTGCCGTTGAAGCGGATCGCCGTCGCCTTCTCGTCGACAATCGTGTGCAGCTCGACCGGTCGTGTCCAGACCCGGCACAGCGCCTTGAGGACTTCATTCACCCAATCGAGGCGTAAGTCGGCGCCCTGGTGGGTGTGTTCGAGTAGCAGCTCGGAGCGGTTCTCGTGGTTGGCGTCGAGAACGGAGATGATCGGGTTGCCGGCGTTGGTGATGCTCGTCAGGAGTTGACTCTTCACCTCCTTGAACTGGCGGCTCTCGATCTCCCAGCGGTCGTTTCGTTGGTTGTAACCAAAGGCGTAGAGCTTCTGGTCGAACACGAAATCTTCCGTCAGGTACTCGTCGATGAACGTGACGTCGTTGTAGAGCGAGCGGACTTCGAAGATCTTTTCGCGCCCGAGGCCCGTGCGCCGGTCCCAGTGCCGCCGGAGCTCCCAGTCGTCACAGTCGTCCCACTCTTTTCCGAACTGACCCTTGTTCCAGCGGTCTTCGATGTGTCGGAAGAGCTCGATGCCGAGCTTGTACGGGTTGAGCTGCCCGGGCGTCGTCGCCAGCACGCTCGCGCAGCGGTCGGCGTAATCGACGATCTCGCTCGAGTCGCAGATGCTTTCGGTCATGAGCCGACTGTGCCAGTAGCTGGCCCAGCCCTCGTTCATGATCTTCGTCTGCATCTGCGGCAAGAAGTAGTAAGCCTCTGACCGAATCACGGCGAGGCATTCGCGCTCCCAACGTTGAAGCGGGGCGTTCTCGAGCAAGAAGCCGAGGATGTCGCGCTGAGGCTCGGCGGGAAAACGCTCCGCCTGCTCCGCCTCGTCGACGAGCTTCTGCTTCTGTGACTCGACGAATTCGTCCGGGTTGATGAAGGACTCCATGTACTCCCGGTCGACGCGAAGCAGGGGTACCTCGGGCGTTTCAGGGGGCTCTTCCTCTTCGGAGCTGCTGGGGGAGCTGTCCTTGGGCAAGAACGGCTTCTGTGGGTCGATCAGGTTCTCGAGGCTCAGGCAGGCGTCGACGAACTGCTCTACTTTCTCGGTGCCGATCCGATTGGCCCATTTGCGCACGATCGCGCCGTGGTTCGCCATGGTGTCGATCCACTTGCGCACGTCGCCGCCGCTCTTTGGATCGCGGCCCTGGCTCGTCATTCGAAAACAGAAATTGTTCTTGAAGAAGTCGACGTGCCCGTACACGTGCGCCATGACCAGCTTCTGGTCGACTAGGCTGTTGCCTTCGAGCAGGTAGGCGATCGACGGGTTGTTGTTGATCACCAGCTCGTAGATTTTGGAGAGGCCATACTCGTGGCTCTTGCTGAGCCGCTCGTATTCCATGCCCCATCGCCAATGTGGGTAGCGCGTCGGGAAGCCTCCATAAGCGGCGACTTCGTTCATTTGGTCGTAGCTCAGGACTTCGAAGATCGTCGGAAAGAAGTCGAGGCCGACATTCCGCGCAAACTCTTCGATGCGCCGCTGCTCGTCCCGAAGGTAGTTGGGTAGCGCGGTCTTCAGAGCGAACTGGGCCACGCGCTACTTCCCCTTCCCGAGGAATTCGCGGATCGACTCGACGATGGCGTCGCGGTCGTTGATCTCGCTGGTGATGAGCTGTTCGTCGCCGGAGAAGTGCTCTTTGAGATCCTTGATGAACTGCCCCGAGCCGTAGGGGCTGTCGACCTGGCCGTAGCAAAACACGTTGGAAGCGGGCAGGAGCAGCTTTTTCAGAATGTCGACGCAGAGCAAGGTGTCGTCGACGCTCCAGTTGTCGCCGTCCGAGAAGTGAAATGGATAGATGTTCCACTCGCCGGACGGATAGTCGCGTTCGACGATGTCCGCGGCGAGCCGGTACGCGGATGAAATCATGGTGCCGCCGGATTCCCGCGTACGGAAAAAGGTGTCGCGATCGACCTCGCGCGCCGCAGCGTCGTGAATGATGAATCGCGTTTCAATGCCCTTGTATTGCTTGCGAAGCCAGGTATCGATCCAGAAGGATTCGATGCGTACGATTTCCTTCTGCTCGTCGCCCATGGAGCCGGAGACATCCATCATGTAGATGATGACCGCGTTCGCGACCGGCTCTTCTTCGGTCTTCCAGGACTTGTATCGCATGTCGTCGCGGGTCGGGATGATGACCGGGCGCTTTGGGTCGTACGTGCCCAGTGCGATTTGGCGGCGCAATGCGCTTCGGAATGTGCGTTTGAAATGTCGGAGCGAATTGGGCCCGACATTGCGGACTCCGACATAACGGTCCTTCTTGTCGACGATGGCGTTCTTGCCCTTGTTCTCGATGTTCGGAAGCTCGAGCTCCTCGCCGAGGATGTCCGCCAGCTCGTCGAGGGTCAGCTCCACCTCGAGCGCGTGGTCACCGGCCTGATCGCCAGCTTGCTTACCGTCGCCATCACCCTCCTGCGGGCTGCCCGACAAGGGATCGCCCGGGTCGCCGTCGCCCTGTGAGACGCCACCCTGCTGCTTGTCGCCGAATCTGAATTTCGGAATGTCGATGTGTGGGATCGGAATCGAAACGATGTCCTTCCCCTGACGACCGAGCAGCTCGCCCTTGGAGATGTACTTGCGGAGATTCTGCCGAATCCGACCGCGAACGATGTTGCGGAACCGGGAATGATCCTGGTCGATGCGCAGCGACACCCGTTACTCCTTTACGTCGCCCCTCGCGAAGATGCTGGCGACAT
>JBLYYU010000426.1:0-11485 GCA_048550275.1 Polyangiales bacterium | reverse complement strand
TTCGCTGAGCCGATACTCGACCTGAGCGACGCAGGGTAGGATGAAGCGGTCCCAGTGAAACACCTCGCCGCCTTGTGGCGCGAGGATTCGACCGGCCACCCCTTCCGGGCGCTGCTCTCCGATGAACTGTGCCTCAACGCCTTGGTCGAGGGTCCGAATCACGACTTCGATCGGCTTGCGATCCTTGTCCTTGCGAAACAGCCCCGAGTGCACGAAGGCGGTGTGCGGAACGTCCAACGCATTCTCGGCTACCGCGTCGAGCGGCCCCGGCATCTCGAGGTGCTCGCGGATGGTGAGGTACCCAGGCTCGTCGGCGCAGGGGATCTGGTAGGGCTCGTTATCGGGTTTGACGTCCGCTTCGGAGTAGACCCAGACCCAACCCTGAGAGTCCCGGCAGGCGAACGAAGGCACGCGCCGTTTCGGATGTCCGGGTTCCGCGCATAGGCCGGGGACGGCTTTGCAAGCGCCGCTGCCGTCGAACTCCCAGCCGTGGTAGCGGCACTGGATGTTGCCTCCGATCACGCGACCTGCGGACAGTGGCGCGTTTCGGTGCGAGCAGCGATCGAGGAGGGCAACGCTCTGTCCCGTCGAGTCACGAAATGTAACGAGTGGTAATCCGTTCAATAAAAACGGAATAGGCTTTGCCCCGACGTTTTTGCTGGCCGCGACAACGTACCAACCTGGCGCAAAACCAGTGTTTGTGTTCGTATCGGGGTATGGGTTAAGAGCTTTGCTCATTCTGATTTGCGCATTTTCTGCGCCTCATCCGATCTAGTTTTGTTTCAGTTGCGTAATTAGCACGAACACGGACCAAGTTTCGATGGAACGAGGTGAGTTCGACTGCTACACGAACAGCATGTCACGCCAAATCAACAAGGAACGGACGCGGCGTCGCCTGCTTCAGTCGATTCTGAAAACGATCCAGCGGTACGGCCACAGTACGCTAACCACCGGACGGGTCGCTCAACTCGCCGGTGTCGCGCAACCAACCTTCTACGTGCATTTCCGGAGCATGGACCAGGCCCTCGAGCAGGTTGCCGACTGGGTCGCCGAGGAGCTGAGCCCGGGTCTTCACCCGGAAGCCTCTGCCGAGCACGATCGCGCAGTAGACGTGCTCGAAGGTGCCGTGAATAGGAGCACTCGCTCGCTCGTCCGCGACCGCAAAGTCGCCGAAGTATTTCTCAGCAACCGTCGCGACCAGACCACGGCGCTTGGCAGGCGCTGGACCGCACTCACCGGAAGCTTCCGCGAGCGGATGCGGCAGATTGTCGTCCAGGTTCGTCCCGAGGTCAGTCCGGCCGATGCCGCGCTTCACGCCGAGTTGTTGGTCAGCGTCATTTTTGGCCTCGCCGAGGCTCATCTCGATGGCCGCGTCGAGGACCTCGACCGCGCGACCTCGATCGCCTCTCGAGCGATCGTGACCAGCATCCTGAGCAGCGCTTCGGTCGCCGACGCAGCCTGAAGCGGTTCCGCGGTGGCCATCCGCGGCCCGCTATCGAGTGGGGCGCCAGCTTTCGATCTAGGGGTACGCGTGATAGGCCCGCCCTGTGACTGACCTCTTCAATCCATCCGCTGAGCATCGCGCGCTTCGCGAGCTCGTTCGATCGTTCACCGAAAGAGAAGTCGATCCGCAGGCCGAGGCTTCGGATCAACAGGAGCGCTTCAACATCGAGCTCTTCCGCAAGCTCGGAGAGCTCGGGCTTCTCGGCATCACCGTCGAGGAGCGCTTCGGTGGCGCGGGGCTCGACCCAGTCGCAGCCGTGATCGCGCACGAGGAGCTTTCGGCCGCCGATCCGGGCTTTGCGCTGGCGTACTTGGCGCACGCCATGCTCTTCGCCAACAACCTCCAAGTCAACGGTAGCGACGAGCAACGCAGCAAGTACCTGCCCGATGCGTGCACCGGCAAGAAGGTCTGCGGGATGTGCATGAGCGAGCCGGGCGCCGGGACAGACGTGCTCGGCATGCAGACCAGCGCGGTCCGAAAAGGCGACGACTACGTGCTGAACGGCGCGAAGATGTGGATTACGAACGGCGCGGTGAGCGACGACGAGCTTGGCGATACATTCCTCGTCTATGCACGAATCGAGGGCAGCCCCCGCAGCCAGCTTTCGATGTTCATCGTCGAAAAGGGCTTCGATGGATTCAGCCTCGGCCAGAAGATCAAAGGCAAGCTGGGAATGCGAGCGTCGACCACGGCCGAGCTCGTTTTCGAGGATTGCAGAGTGCCGGCGGAGAATCTCGTGGGCAGCGAAGGCGCGGCCACGCTTCACATGATGCGAAACCTGGAAATCGAGCGCGTCACCTTGGCAGGGATGAGCCTCGGAATTGCGCGGCGGTCAATCGAGGTCATGAATCGCTACGCCAGCGAGCGGAAGACTTTTGGCAAGCCGCTCCGCGATTTCGGTCAAATTCAACGCTACATCTCCCAGTCGTACGCTGAGTACATGGCTGGACGTACGTACACCTACCACACCGCGGCGACGATGAGCCTCGACACGCCAGGCCACCGCCTGGATTCGGACGGGGTGAAGCTCTTCACGTCGACCATGGCCAAGGACGTGGCCGACCGCGCGATTCAAGTGCTCGGGGGCTACGGCTACGTGGCGGAGTACGGTGTCGAGCGCCTCTGGCGAGACGCAAAGCTCCTAGAAATCGGGGGCGGCACCCTCGAGGCGCATCAGAAAAACATGTGCCGCGAGCTGAGCCGCACCGAGCGGATTCTGTGAGTAAACCAACATCTTGCCGACTTGATCGGGAATTCCGCTTCCCGAAGTAGCGGGCCCGCGATTCGAGCCGCTATGCTGTGTGCTGAGACACTTTCGGCCGGGGGGATAGCCGGCTGTCGGGTCGCTCGCGCGACCGGATAGGGATTGTCCGAAAGAGTCGGGGGAAGATTTGTCGGAACAAGCCGCAGCCAGCCAAATGCCCAAGCCACCTGTCGACTTACCGGTTCTTGGGAAGTTCGCTGGCTACGACATTCTCGGCCGTCTGGCGCTCGGCGGCATGGCGGAGATCCTTCTCGCTCGTCACGCCGACACGGACGGCGACCATCGCTTCCTCTGCGTGAAACGCATTCTTCCCCATTTCGAAACCGACAGTGACTTCGTCCAGATGTTCCTCGACGAGGCGCGAATCGGGATGCAGCTGAAGCACCCGAACATCTGTCAGTTCCATCAGTTTGGCGCCGACGCAGGCTCGCACTTCATCGTGATGGAGTGGGTCAACGGTGTGCCCTTGGGACGCTTGATTCGAAAGGCGCGGAAGACAGGCGGCGTTGGGCTACCCATCGCGGTGCGCATCGCTGTCGACATCGCCAAGGCGCTTCACTACGCGCACATCGCGAACGACGAGCACGGCGAGCCGTTCAACATCATTCACCGCGACGTTTCGCCACACAACATCATGGTGGGGTACAACGGCGGCGCGAAGCTTCTGGATTTCGGCATCGCGAAGGCGGACCACCGCGCGCACAAGACGCAGGCTGGTGTCGTAAAAGGGAAGTTCGCGTACATGGCGCCCGAGCAATGCACCGCGGCGCCCAGCGACCACCGGCTCGACATCTTTGCCCTGGGGGTTTGCGTCTTCGAGTCGTTGACCGGCCGCTCTCTCTATCGACGGAAGACGGAGGCGGCGACGATGCGCGCCGTGATCATGGATCCGGTTCCTTCGCTCAAGGAACGCCTGCCGGACGCGCCCGACGAGCTCGAGCGAATCCTGCAGAAGGCGCTCGCCAAAGACGCGAACGATCGCTACGCGTCCGCCGAGGAGTTTGCCGGAGAGCTCGAAGCCTTCGGGAGGTCGACGAATCAGTTGGCCGCCCAGCGCGAGGTGGCCGACTTCGTGAAGAAGGTGTTTCCAGAAGAGTTCAATCGCGGACCGCGCGTCGACACGGTGCCGTTTGGCGCGTCGATATCGGTCGACATGCTGCACGCTAACCCGGGCGCTTTCGATTCTCAGAAGTCGCTCGTCTCGCAGGTGCCAGGAGCCATTCGCGATCTCGAGCTCGACGCGGACAATGAAGGCGTCGACCTCGGTCACCTGATCGATTCGCCTGTCGTCGTGCCCAAGTCGGAACCCGCCAACGAGGCGGAGGCACCCGAACCGGATTCGGGCCAAGGGCTCAGCGAAGGCCCAGTGCCCGATTCGCCCAAGCGGGAGACCGCGAAGAAGCGGAAAAAGACGAAGCCGCACTCGGTGGCTCCGACGAAGTCCTCGGGCTTCGGCTGGAAACAGCTTCTGGCGCTCCTGGTCTTGCTCCTCATTGGCAGCGCGGTCGCGTATGATCAGACCGACGCGGTCAAGGATGCTGTCGATCGGGTCACCGTCATGTTCGAAGAAAAGGGGCCACCTGAAGTGGCCGTCGACGAGAACCCGCTCCTGCTCGAGCACGGCGCGCGAATTCTCCTCGCATCGTCGCCTCCAGGCGCGAAGGTCTTTTTGGACGGGATCGAACAAGGTATCGCTCCAGTCGCACTGACGGGACTGATGGAGGGCGAGTACAGGGTCCGCGTCGAGTCGCCCGGCTTTGCGTCCTGGTCGACCAAGGTTCAGGTCTCACAAGGCGAAACGGCCGGCGTCACTGCCAAGCTTCTCGGCAAGCAGGGCGGGGCGAAGCCCGGCGCGTTCGGTCGCGTGAACCTCGAAACGACCCCTCCGTCGGATGCGTACCTCGCAGGCGACTTGGTCGGTCGAACGCCCTTGCAGACAGTCTACGCCCCACTCGGACGCGTGGAGTTCGAGTTCAAGCTTCCGAACGGACGCACCGTCAGTCGTTCGGTGAAGGTCGTCTCGGGTAGCGTTGCCCGCGCCCGCTTCGATTTGACCAAGGCCGGCCGCTAGGCCAGCGCTTCGTCTCGGAGACGCACGTAGCTCTCGTAGCGTTCCGGATCGATTTGCCCTTCGTTCAGCGCCTGAGTGACCGCGCAGCGTGGCTCGTGCGTATGGCTGCACATCCGGAAGGCACACTGAGCCCGATAGGGATCGAGCTCAGGAAAGCACTGGTCCAAGTGCTCGATTGGGAGCGCCCAGGTGCCTAGCTCTCGAATTCCCGGGGTATCCGCGAGGAATCCGCCGCCGGAAACAGCGTGCAGAGTAGCGACACGCGTGGTGTGGCGGCCTTTGCCGTGGTGACCACTCACCTCCGCGATGCCGAGGTCGAGTCCCGGCAGAATGTGGTTGATCAGGCTGCTTTTTCCGACGCCCGAGGGACCGACGAACGCGGAGATCTTGCCGTGCAGCGCCCTCGCCAGGGTATCCATCCCCTCCCCGGTAACGGCGCTCACCGTCAGGATCGGATAGCCCACGGCCTCGTACGGCGCTTGCCACGCCCTGCCACCGGGTTCTTCGAGGTCGGCCTTGTTCATCACGACTACGGGCTGGATCTGCTGGTGCTCGGCGATCACCAGAAACCGATCGAGGAGGCGGGTCTTCAGTTCGGGGCGCCCGTGGCAGAAGGTGATCAACAGCTGATCTAGGTTTGCGACGAGCACGTCCTCCTTGCTTGGTCCCCTCCCGGGCTGACGCCTCGAGAAGCGGCTGTGGCGAGGCAGCACCTCGTCGACGACGTAGCTGTGTTCGTCCGGTCGTGACACTCGAACTCGGTCACCAATGACGCAGATGTCGGTCGTTCGCGGTGTGTTCTTGAGCCGGCCGCGAATTCGGGCCTGCACGCGTTGTCCGTCGGCCCAGACATCGATGAAGCCGGCAGTCGAGCGAAGCACGAGACCTTCCATCGTTTCGGACACGTTCAGCCTTGGCAGTTCGAGTCGGGATCGCGAGTGATCAGCGGTCGCAGTGAATCCTGGTGCGAGATCCAGGCCTCGACCACCGCTGCGGGAGCATCGTGGTCTCCGAGGGTGTCGATCAGAATCTGTCGACGCCGATCGAATTGGCCTCCGAAGATCCGATGCGGCCCGTGAGCCTCGTCGAGCGCTCTGCCGCCGTACTCGACTGCCGCGCCGAGATGCTTTGCGGCGTGCTCGTACTCGAAGCGTTTGATTCGTTCGCGCTCGGCTCGTGCGAAGAGAAAGCCGATCATCATGTCGCCAAAGCAGCGGTCGACGAAGTCGTCGACGATTGCGCGCAGTTTCGGTTCTCCACCGAGTTGTTCAAAAAGGCTCATTCGTCCGCTGACCCTGGTCCAATGAGCGGAGCGGATCAAGTTGCGCACACGGGGTTCCGGGGTGTACACGAGTGACGAGTCATGACCGATCACGACCCGGAGCTCACGGAGCACGCGTTTCGGCTTTGCCAGGAACTGCTACGCATCGACACGACGAATCCGCCTGGCAACGAGCTTCCGGCCGCGGAGCTTCTCGCGGATGAGCTCCGTGGGGCAGGCCTAGAGCCTCTGGTGCTGGAGAGCGCACCCGGCCGAGGGAACGTGGTCGCCCGGCTGCGAGGAACCGGCGAGTTGCCGCCCTTGTTGCTCACGGCGCATCTGGACGTCGTCGAGTCGGATCCCTACGCCTGGGAGCACCCACCGTTCTGCGGCGAGGTTCACGACGGCTGCCTTTGGGGGCGCGGTGCGATCGACATGAAGAATATGGCGGCCATGTCGGTCGCGATCATCGCTCGGCTCGCGCGCGAGGGTGTGAAGCCGAAACGCGACCTGATCTTCGCTGGGGTCGCGGACGAGGAGGCAGGCTGCCGTCACGGCTCCCTCTGGCTCTGCGAGAACCACCGAGATTTGGTCAGCAGCGAATTCGCGATCGGTGAGGGCGGCGGCTTCAACATCCAAGTCGCCGGCAAGAGCTTCTTCACGGTTCAAGTCGCAGAAAAGGGCGTCTGTTGGGTGCGTGCGCGGGCGACGGGCGAGCCTGGGCATGGATCTATGCCGCGGGAGGACTCGGCGGTCGTTCGTTTGAGCGAGGCGATTGCGCGCCTGGGCAGGGACGGTTTGCCACGCCACGCTTCCGAGTCGGTCGAAGGTTTCATCGGCGCGATGGCGGCGCACCTGCCAGCGCCTCTACGACCACTGATCAAGATGCTCGGCAATCCTACCGTCGGGCCCACGATGCTGAACCTCTTGCCCGATCCGGGCGTCCGGCGAGCGTTTCGCGCGCTGCTCGGGAACACCGCGTCGCCGACGGTGCTTCGAGCCGGCAACAAGACCAACGTCATTCCGGGCTTCGCTGAAGCAGAAATCGACGGCCGCATCCTGCCGGGGCAGACGCGGGAGGACTTCCTACGTGAGCTTGGCGAGGTGTTGGGCAAGGACATCGAGCTCGAGGTGATGCACTCCCTGCCTCCAGTCGTCACCGAGCCGAAAGAGTCATCCTTGTATTCCCTGATCCATGAAGTGATGGGCGCCCGTGTTCCAGATGCGCCGGTCGTTCCGTTCATCCTTCAGGGCTTCACCGACGCCAAGGCATTCACGTCGATCGGCGCCAAATGGTACGGGTTTGCTCCTGTGAAGCTTCCGCCGACCATGCGATTCGCCGACATGTTTCACGGGCACAACGAGCGAATTCCGGTCGATGGGCTGGCCTGGGGGACGGAAACGCTGATGGAAGTCGTTCGCCGCTGCATCGCCTCCTAGTTTTTGCCCCTTAGGCGCGCGGAGCGCATTTGAGGCTTCCCAACGTCGCCGGGATCGGAGAACCTTGACGTTCTTCGACCGGGATCGGCTTGCAGAAGCGTCTTCACGACAGCGAGATCTTACTAGACCTGGCTGCCGGCGATCTGCAGGGCATGGTCGAGCAGGCTTGCGACGAGCTGGTCAAGCTCAGCAAGCTCACCGACCGCCAGCGCCGCGCGATTCAGAGCACTCTCGACGAACGCGGGGAAGGGGAGCTCAAAGACCTAGGTGGGGGCGTCGGCGTTCTTCGGGTTCGCTACGAGGCGCAGAACGGGGATCGCTACCGTTGCGCTCTGATGCGTACTCCGGAAGGTGTCCGCGCGAGCGACCACGAAAAGGTGCACTACGTCTGGTTGATCGTCGCTCCATACGGGGCGGCTACCCCTCCAACCGAAGACTTGGAGCCGTTCGGTTGGATGTTGCACGACGAGCATTTCAGCGCCTCGATCATCGGCGCCAATGATCCCGTCCAAGTGCTCGCGACCTATCAGCTCTACCTAGAGTACGTCGAAGCGCCGCCTGAGATTCGCCGACCTTCGCTGGTGCCCACGTATCCGAGCATTCCGCCGCCGGCTACGGGCATCGCAGCAGGGCTCGTCGCCGATGTTCGACGCAAGCTGCCATTCTACGCGAGCGACTTCGTCGACGGAATCAACGCAAAAGGCCTTGCGACCATCCTCTTTCTGTTCTTCGCTTGCCTGGCGCCTTCGATCGCGTTCGGCGCGCTACTTGCGTTCCTCACCGACGGGCAAATCGGTACGGTCGAAGCTATCCTCGCGACGGCGATCGGCGGTGTCGTCTACGCGCTTTTCTCGGGGCAGCCACTCACGCTTTTGGGCAGCACCGGACCGGTGACGATCTTCTTGGCGTTGCTCTACACCCTCTGTAAGCAATTTGCCGTTCCCTTCCTGCCCGGGCTGTTCTGGATCGGCATCTGGACGGCACTCTTGATGCTGATCCTGGCTGTAACGAACACCAGCCGCTACATCAAAAACTTCACACGCTTCACCGACGAGATCTTCGGCGCCCTCATTGCCCTGATCTTCATCACCGAGGCGTTTCGCGACATTTTTGGGGACATTTTCGACTCTGAGGTGCCGACCAATGGCGAGCTCCTGGCGCTGATACTGGCGCTCGGGACCTACATGATCGCTCAGCAGCTTTCCCGAGTTCGCCAGAAGCCGCTGCTCACCAAAACCGTGCGCGAGTTCCTCGCGGACTTCGGCCCCACGATCGCAATCTTCGCGATGACCGCGGCCGCCTGGGCGATGCGTCCGATCGAGCTCGAGCATCTCGCGGTGCCCGAACAGTTCACCACGACCAGCGGCCGCCCCTGGCTGGTCGACCCCATGGATGCACCCGTGTGGTTTTGGTTCGCCTCGATCCCGATTGCGGGCTTGGCGGCGGTCTTGCTCTTCCTCGATCAGAACATCACGGTTCGGCTCGTCAACAGTCCACAGCATCGGCTCAAGAAAGGCGCCGGCTACAACTTGGACATGGCCGTGATCGGCGTGCTCGTCGCGGTTTGCGCCGTCTTCGGCTTGCCGTGGGTCGTCGCCGCTACCGTCCGTTCGTTGAACCACGTTCGAAGCCTGGCGACCGTGCGTCACCACGCGCGGGGCGAGCACATCATTTCGGTTTCGGAGAACCGACTGACGCCCTTGGTCGTACATCTGATGATCGGCGGCTCACTCCTTCTGTTGGGGCTTCTCCGCGAGATTCCAATGTCTGTCGTGTTCGGGCTCTTCCTCTTCATGGGGATCGCCTCGCTACGGAGCAATCAGTTCGTCGACCGGCTCAAGCTCTGGGTCACCGATCCGACGCTCTACCCGCCGACACACTACATCCGGCGCGTCTCGCGCACGGTTCTTCACAGTTTCACGATGATCCAAGTCCTCTGCCTCTCCGGGCTCTGGTTCGTGAAGGAGTCATCGTTCGGCGTGCTCTTTCCCGTTTGTATCGCCCTGTTGGTTCCCATCCGTCGCGGCCTCGAGCGGATCTACAGCCAGAGAGACCTCGCCTTCCTCGACGCCGATGAGAACCCGGAAGAAGAGCAGTACCGCGAAATGGACTGAGAGTTGGCCGCTGTCGGATTTTTCGATTGGCGTCTTCGCTTCGCGTAGGGTTGGCGGATGCGTCGGGCGGTGCCACTTCAGCTTCTTTCGGATCGGGAGCACTACGAGCAGGTCATGCAGGCCGTGCTTGGGGCTGAGCGGAGCGTTTGGATCGCGACTGCGAACCTCAAGGAGTTGCTCGTCGAGGACCCGCGCGTGGTTCCAGGACGGCGGCGTGGGCGTCGTGGTAACTATCGTTCCGTCCTCGAACTGTTCGCGGACCTCGCGAATCAAGGGGTGGAGCTCCGGATGCTCCATGCCTCCATGCCGTCCCGGCCGTTTCGAAAGACCTTCGACCAACAAGCTGAGCTCGTTGGCGGCGGCATTGAAATGCGGCTCTGTCCGCGAGTTCATCTGAAAACCGTCGTGGTCGACGCCCGACTCGCGTACCTCGGGAGTGCGAACTGGACCGGAGCCGGGCTCGGCGCGAAAGGTGACGGCCGCCGGAACTTCGAAATGGGCATACTGACGTCCGACGAGCAGACAATCGACTACATCCAGGAGCGCTACGACCGCATCTGGCGTGGCGCAGAGTGTGGGGACTGCCGCCTGCGCGACGAATGCGAGATGCCGCTGGACCAGTTCTAGGCGCGCGGGCTCAGCATCAGAGCCAAGCGAGGAGGGCCGGGATCGTGAGCACGGAAAGCAATGTGCTCACGAGGACCAGGCTAGCGACTTGCTCTGGGCTCCTTCCGTATCGGTGGGCGAAGAGGTAGTTGAGGACTCCAACGGGCATCGCTGCCTGGAGGACCAGCACTTTGCGGGTGAGTCCCTCGACGCCGAGCACTGCGGTGATCAGCAAACCCGCTGAGACGCCAAGCCCGAATCGAACGAGCGCGAGCACGACCGAACGGCCGAGGGAGTCGGGATGCATCTTCGACAGAGAGACGCCGAGGGTGAGGAGCATCAGTGGGATTGCGATGTCGCCCAGTAGTTCCGTCGTTCGCGAGATCCAGGTCGGCACCTCGATGCCCAGAGCGACGATCGGCACGGTGACGAGGACCGCCCACGTGAGCGGCGAGCGAAGCAGGGGTCGCAATGAGAACGTCCCTGAGAACAAGGGGCCACCGAGCGAGACGTGAAAGGTCGCGGAGACCGCGAAATAGGTCATGCCGAGCGCGAGGCCGGCGTCGCCGAAGGCAAAAAGGCAGATCGGCACGCCAATATTTCCGGAGTTGCTGAACACGAGCGGCCCGAGAAACGTGTGCGACGGCAGTCCCATCATCCGGAGCACGGCGAAGCCGCCGATCGCGAACATGGCCATTACGCCGACCGTGAGTCCGGCCATTTGCGCGAGCTCGAAGGGAGAGACGTCGAGGTTCGTCAGGCTCCTGAATAGAAGACAGGGAACGCCGACGTTCAAGACGAGGCGTGAGATCGAGACCTCGTCGAAATGTGCGCCCGAGCGAGCCCAGGCGAGGCCCACGAGGGCGACGAGAAACACGGGAGTGACGACGCTGAGAAGCTGCAGGATCAAGCGGAGGCGCTCACATTCTCGCCGAGACCGGCGTGGCCGCCGCTCGCGCCGTCAGTCTTCGAACTGGCCGCGCTCCCGGAGCGCTTGCATGATCTGTTCGACGGCTTTGTCGATGCGCATTTCGTCGAGAGCGACGGTGATGTCCGGGTCTTCGGGAGCTTCGAAGCTCGAGAAGTCGACGTCCGGGCGCCGCTCGCGGCAGAGCGCCTCGTCGGTATTGACGTAGACCTGAATCACACGGTCTTCGCCAATGCGCTCTTTGAGCTTGTCGCGGTCGGTGCGCGTCGGGCTCGGGAACGCGCAAATGTTGATCAG
>JBLYYU010000425.1:0-11189 GCA_048550275.1 Polyangiales bacterium | reverse complement strand
CGGCATCCCAGGCGGCCTGGTTTCCGGACGTGTCCACCGCGGTGATGCCCCGGCCGAGCAGGGTCTGGTAGGCGCGGTCGTCGTCACGAGCGACGATTTGGTCGAGCTTGCTGGCGGCTCGCTTGGCGGTGTCGAGCAGGGTCTTCTGATCCGCGGGGCTCAGCTCGTTGAACTTCTTCTTACTGATGATCGAGCCGCCGACGATGATGTTGAAGTTGCTCGTCGTCATGTACTTGAGCTTCGTGTACCACTGGAACGCGACCGCAGACATGGCGGATGCCGGCACGACCTCGAGCTTGCCGTCTTTCAAGGATGGGAAGACTCCAGATGCTCCAACCTTTACCGGGCTGACGCCAATGGCTTTGGCGTATGCGAGCGAGACGGCGTTGTTCTTTCCGGCCCAGCCGGGCTTGCCCGCCAGGTCCGAAGGGGTGCTGAACTCGGTCGACGAGAACACGCGGTTCTTGCCGCCGTCGCCCCAGGCGAGCAGCTTGAAGCCGCCGTCTTCGATCATTTTTTGAAGCTTGGCGTCGAGCTTCTCCCGAGCGCGGTCGAGCTGAGCGTCATCGGTGAGAAGCCCCGGCGCGGTGAGAACCTGGAGCTCAGGCGCCACCATGCTCAGGCCCGTCGTCGCGACGCCCGCGGCGTCTAGTTTGCCGGCCTTGATGCGCTTCACCAAATCGCGGTCGCTTCCATCGCTGCCGCCAGAGAAGACACGCAACTCGACGCGACCCTCGGTCTCTTTTTGCAACGTACGGCTCCAGGCCTTGAGCACCTTCACGAATGAGGAGCCAGGGGGAGCCAGAGATGCGATCCGGATCACAGTCGCTTCGGTGGCCGGTTCTTGAGAAACCGCAGAGCGTCCTGGGATCAGCAGGGAGGCGAGGGTGAACGCGAAAATTAGCGAGAATTTGCTGTGGTGCATGGCGTCTCGGGGTTGGACGGCCTGCGGCCGCAGTTGTTCACTTTTCAGAGGCGAGCTGGGCGACCTGGTCGATTAGGCTCTTGCTGTAGACCCTGCCGGTGAGCTGCTGCTGGGTCTTCAAGGCGGCGGCGTCCCACTCGGCTTTGTAGGGGCTCAAGTCGACCACTTCGATGCCGCGCTCGACGAGGGTCTTGTACGCCTTTGCGTCGTCACGCATAACAATTTTGTCTATCGCGCGCGCGCCTCGCTCGGCGGTGTCGAGCAGGATCTTCTGATCCTCCGGCGCTAGCTGTTCGAACGCTTCCTTCTTGATGATCGAGCCACCGATCAGGATGTTGAGGTTCTGCTTCGCCATGTAGTTGAGCTTCGTGTACCACTGAATCGCGACGGCCATGATGGCGGACGAAGGCACGGTGTCGATCATGCGGGTCTGCAGTCCGCCGTACACCTCGTTCGCGCCCACTCGAACCGCGTTCGCTCCGATCACGCTGAGGAAGCCGGCGAACACGGGGTCGTCTTTCCAAGCCCAGGGGCGGCCGGACTTGAGATCAGCCGGCCTCGCAAAGGGCTTGGTCGAGAAGAGTCGGTTCTTTCCTCCGTCGCCCCAGGTGAGCAGCTCGAAGCCGGCATCGTGAAACATCTTTTCGAAGCGACTGCGAAGCTCGGTGCGCACATGAACGAGCTGAGGCATTTCCGTGATCAGCCCCGGCACCGTGAGCACGAGAATCGGGCGCACGATCATGCCCATCCCGGTGGTGGTGATCCCAGCGGCATCGATCTGCCCTGCGCGGATCTTGCGGATGAAGTCGCGCTCGTCGCCCTGGCTGCCGCCCGTGTAGAACCGAAGCTCGGCACGGCCTTCGGTCTCCTTCTTGAACGTCCGGCCCCAGGCTTTGAGGATCTTGCCAAACGCCGAGCTCGGCGGCGCCAGTGATGCGTACCGGATTATAATGGGCCCGTCGGCGGCGGCATTTGAGACGCTGCCGCTCGGTAAGAAGAAGGCGGCGACCGCGAATGCCACCACAAGCGAGTGCTTCCAAGAGTTCACAGCCGATCCCCTTACTACAATCCGAGCGCTGGAACCAAGCGCCGCCGCAGGAATTCCCGAAGCTCGTCAGGGCTTCGAGCCGGCTCCGGGGCTGCGAGCAGCGAGAGAATCATCCGGAGCATGTACTCCATGGCCTCCGCGGCCTCGCTCTCGCTCCAGCCGACGGTCGAAATGACGTCGCTGAACGCCACGCGTGTGAACGTGATCGACGCGGGCTGAGTAAAACCCTGCAAGACGTTCGCATCGAACACGGCTGGTTGCCAAACCTGCCGAAGCACGGGGTTTTCCCGGATTGCCCTGAGTGTGAAACCGGTGGCCTCGACGAACTTGTCGCCTGGGTCGGGGAAAGCTCGAATATGCTCCCGGACGTCGTTGGCTAGGCGAAGGCCGGCTTGGAGAAGCACCGAACGGATGAGCTCCTCGCGGTCCTTGAAATAGCGGTACACCGTGGGTCGACTGACGCCCGCCTCGAGGGCGACATGGGCGATGCCCGTTCCCGCGATCCCGTTGCGGGCCACGCATAGAGCCGCGACTTCGAGCAGCCGCTCGCGGGCTTCCGCGGGAAGCGGCGGGTTCCCGTCCCAAGCCTCACGCTGCTTGCTGCGGGTTTCGGGATCGGAGTCTTCACTCATGTCGGTGGACCGGGCGTCGAGGAACTAGGTGCCGGTTAGCCGTTTGATAGCACTCTCGAGGAATTCATGCACCGGCTCACCAGAGGGACCAGTGCCCGGCGAGGAGAACCTCGGCTGCGATGAGAGCGTTCGACACCGCGTGTGCGATGATGGCGTCGCTCAGGAGCCCGCGGCGTTTCTGGGCGTACGCGTACAGCAGGCCCGCCGCGAAACCCCCGATCCATTGCTGGTGGAAGGCTGCGAACAGGACTGACGAGCCGAGCACGGCCAACCAGCTCCATCGCTCGTAGGACACGCGCTCGAACTCGGAGCTCAGGAGTCGTCGAAGTGCGAACCCACGAAAGGCGAGCTCTTCGACGATGGGAATCACCAGAACGGCGCCGAGGACACGTCCGATGACCCAGACGGCGGCCAAAGGCGGTGCGATCTCCGTGAGTGCTTCGGGCGGTGCTTCGGAGCCGAAAGGTTCGATGAGCGCGGAGACCCCGACCCAGACCACGTACACCAGCACGCCGACTCCGATCGCTTGCCAGGAAACGATCGGGCGACCGCGAAGATGATCGCGAAGCCCGTTGACGTACTCTTTCCAATACCAGGCAAGCACGAGCAGGCCGACGACCGCTCGAAGCGGATAGAAGTAGTCCAGCTCAATTGCGAAGAGGCCGGTGAGCAGAGCCGTGGCGACGACCGCCAGCAAGGGCAGGAGAAACGGAGCGCTTGGATTGACGACTTCGCCGCGCGGGGCATCTGGGTCCCGAGCGAACCATCGGACCTGCTGGCTGACCCAAACCGCGCCGAGCGCAACCGCGCAGAAGAACAACCACCCCGCTTTCGAATGGAAGCCGCCGAGCGCGATGTCCGCGTAGCCGGCGTGACCGACGAGGATGAGCAAGACGATGCGCACCACGTTGAGGAGCCAGACACAGGCGATCGTTGCGGGCAGCAGAACCAAGACCTGAGGGAACCGAAAGCGTTCGCGAAAAGCCACCAAGTACGCCGAAAGGAAGACGAGTATGAGACCAATGCCCTCGTACCCGGAACAAACCGGCAGGACCCGTACCCAGAATTCTTCGGTGCCCACGGCGACGTCGGCGGGGTCGAAGTAGATAGGCGAGACGAAGAGCTCGAGAGTTGCAGCTACCGCATCCAAGGTGATCCGGTTCAGGTGATTCCAAAGGCCCAGGGTGGCCACGCCCGCACCCCATGCGACCAGGCCGACCAAGCTCGCAAAGCCCATCGGTGCGGCGAGCTCCCGCAGCAGTTCCGTCGATCGAAGACCGTTCGCAGCAATCGGCACCAAGGCGAGAAGCGTCGCCGCGCCTCCAAGGAACAGGAGCAGGATCCAAAGCTCCGGCGGACCTTCGGGCGGGGCGTCTTGCCCGAACACCAGGCTGGTGATCGAGTAGAAGGCACCGAAGCAAAGCAGTTGTGCAACGAGGCGCGCCCAGATCCGCGGAGGAAACTCCGCGTCGGGGGTGGAGCGCGCGAAGGCCCGGCGTATCTTCGAACCGCCGAGAATCCAGAGCGCAGTTGCGAACGCGAATACGCCCGGGCCGAGGAATCCCAGCCAACCCAGAGGCTCCCAAGCGCCCTCACGGTCCAACATGCCGAGCGCATCGAACCTGAACGATACTGCTAGGTACTCGGTGGTGAGTAGGGCTAGCGCAAGGAGCGGCCCGAAGTATCGATTCCGCGCGGCTGGCTCGGGCATTCGCGGATGATAGTTTTTCGCGCCCTGGGAGCTAAGCGACGTGTTCCTTGCGACGTCGGGACGCCATGTAGGCGACTCCTCCAACGATGAGGATCACCGCGCCACCCGCCGCGCCCGGGTCGAGCTCTGGAACGCCGAAGCCTCTCCTCCGAGGGCGAACCCGGACCTGATACTTCTTTGCTCTTCTTGCCTTGTGCCAGCTGTTGGCTTCGGCCTCCGGCGTTGGGCCAAGCGTCCATGCTCCGACGATGAGTGACAAAACCAAAAGAAAGCGCGTCATGACTTCGTTCCTTCGACCCCGACCAGGGATCTCTACATTGGATTACATTTGTAGATGAACGGTTGAGCAGTGTCCAGAAAAACGACAAAGAAAAAACAAAAAATGTGAGATTTCATGCATTTGCATGTTGCGAAGCAATAGTCGCCAAATGTCGAAATGTATTCTTTCTCGCCAATGCCTCCGACTACGAGTTCCCGTCGCTCGGAGGCGAACGAAGGGTCGGCGACGTAGGGGAGGCGCCTACAACACTGTATTTGTGATCACTGTAACTGCACTTTTCCTGTTTTGCTACCATTGAGCACTTGGGTGTCAGTTCAAACTTTCGTCATCATTGGAAGCAGGAGAATTTCATGGCTTATCGCTCGCTGACAATCGCAGTTGGTCTTCTGGTCGCTCTCACCGGATGCGGGGAGGGCTCAGGGGGGCCCCGAACTGGAGGCACGGGCGGAACGGCCGGCAGCGGCGGGACCGCCGGAACGGCTGGCTCCGGAGGCGTGGGTGGCACGGGCGCTGTAGGCGGAGCCGGTGGCAGCGGCGGCTCGGGTGCTTCCGGTGGCACGGGCGGAACGGGCGGCGGCCCCGCTTGCGTGACCAACGGCCTTTGCTTCTTCTGCCCCGACACATGCGAGAGTAGCGACGACTGCGCTGTCGGAGAAACCTGTGCGCCGAGCGGTTGTACGACCAACGGCGGCGATCCGATCCAGCAGTGCTTCCCGGTGCCTGGGGGGGCCTGCGAAACGAGCGACGATTGCCCCGCTGAGTATGCGTGCGAGTCGGTCGGATTCGGGAAGAGCAAGTGCATCAAGCAAACGCCTGGGTGCAATACGACCAGCGACTGCGTTTTGGGCTTCTCCTGTGAGGGCGATCCCGGCGCATGCGTCGACCGTCGCGTCGCTTGCGAAAGCTTCGAAGATTGCCCGAAGAGCCATACGTGCAGGACGTTCCCGAACGCCGCCTATTGCGTCCGGGTGAACCAAGCTTGTCTGACCGAAGACGACTGCTCGGAGGTCGGCACGCCGCTCTGTGTGGACATCGATGGTGACGGCGCGACCGAGTGCGCCGGATCTACCGATCCCAACCAGCCGTCGCCCCCAGCTTGTTTCAACAGCGATTGCGGTGGGGCTGCGCCGGTTTGCGAGGTCGGCGTCATCTCCAGCTTGGCGGAGTGTGGTCAGTACGGCCTGTGTCGGCTCGACACCGACTGCGCCTCCGGTTTCGTCTGCGCGCCACTGTGGCCCGACGGCCGCAAGGAATGTGTCGAGGCGGGCGGAAGCTGCAGCCAAATCTCTGACTGTCCCGCGCAACAGGTTTGCGCTTCACCCCGAAATGGTGGCCCGCCCAGCTGCCAAAGCGGCTCTGCGCTCTAGGAGACAAGATGACTGAATCCCCCAAAACCCCCTGGTTGCTCTTCTTGGTGGCGATTGCGATGTCCGCTTGTGAGAGCGGCGGATCCGTCGGTTCCGTTCAAGAGAAGTTAGTCGCGCCTCCGGCCCCCTGTGGCGGTGAAGACCCGACGTGCAACGTCGCGACCGACTTCCCAACACAGGTCGATCTGTCGATCAGCAACAGTGACAACATCGTGTACTCGACGCCGAACAGTGCGATCACGCTGACGCCGGGAAGCAATTTGGTCGTCGACATCGACGGCGACGGGGTCCCGTATTGGGCAGACGATTGTCCCGGTCCCGGTTGGCGTGTGCCCTGTGACGGCGATCCGGACGACGACGGACTCTACAACACCGCGTACTACAACTCGGACAACCAGGACACACTCGCGGCGGACGTGAGCATTGCGGGCGCTATCAACTTTGCAGACGCCTACATTCTGATGGACAGCTCCGGTTCGATGGGCGGCGAGCACGCCAAGCTCTTGGCCGACCTCGCGTCCAACACCGTCGGCAGCTGCGCGGGCTCTGAGGGCAAGGGACTGATCGGCGCCATGAAGTGCTCGATCTCGAACCTATGGATGGGCCTCGGCGAGTTCAGGGAAATCCCGCTGTCGCCGCATGCGAATCCCTACTCTCAGACTCCGTATCACCATTACTTGGACCTCACTCCCAACACCCAGCACATGCTCGACGCGGTGTCGTCTCTGATAGCGATTTCGAACAGCGACCACCCAGAGGCGACCACGCAGGCCTTGTACTCGGTGGTTACAGGAAACGGCCTCGGTCCCTTCGTTCCAAACCGTACGGGCTGTCCTGCCGAGCACTGGGGATATCCGTGCTTCCGACCAGGCGCCCTGCCGATCGTCATTCTGTTCACCGATGCGGCGATGTGGAATGGGCCGCTTGCAGGGAGCAAGACCTATGACCCGAACGCACCTCCCTTCGACGCTGGCTACGGCGACGCCGCTTTCCTCCCGCCGGTAGAACAGAACCCCGGCGTGCTCTACGCCAACGACGCTTTCACCGCGTACGACCTCGGCGACTTGTCCTCGCGGTCGGTCACGATCATGGGTTCGAACGCCAGGTTCGGCGACAATGCGGCGACCTGGAACGTCGGGTCGTGTCTCCGCGGTAGCTCGGGGAACTACTACAGCGACGGTTTCGACTCGTTCATCAAGTTCTCACTCAGCTCGCCCACGACCATTTCGATCAGCGGCCAGAACTCGCACTTCCCGACGACCAACGTGGCCCTCGCGACCTCGGGAGGGGCGTTCATAGGCTGTGACAATGGACCGGGCGGCGGTGATTGGTGGGGCCGCCTGAACAACGTGTCGCTTGCCGCCGGAAGCTGGTACGGCATCGCAGATGCGGCCGTCTCTCCCTCTAGCAGCAACACCGCCAGGCGCGGTCCGTACCAGCTTCGCTTCGAGACCACCGCGTCCGACCCGAGCTGGCAAACGACAGATTTGCCGGTGCCTTGGGCGGCGACCCAAGCCGCGCTGATCGCGAGGGGGGTCAAGATTCTCACAGTGATCAGCCCGAGCAGCAGCAATGAGGACGTCGTGCAAGACGAGACGGAAGCCTTGGCCATCATCACCGGTTCGGTCGATCAGAGCGGCGTACCGTACGTTGAACAGATCTCGACGGATGGTTCCGGGCTGAGCACCGCGCTTCTCGATGCCGTGGACTCGCTTGTCGAGAACACGCGACGCGACATCACAATCATCGCCGAGGACAACCCCGCGACGCCTGCGGTCGACGAGAGCAACTTCGTCACGCTGATCGAAGCGTCCACCTGTCCGACATCCGGAGCGCTCAACTGTCTCGGCGGGGAAGGCACCAATACTTGCCTCGACTGTCTCGCCAACGCCGGTGTGGGCTTCCAGTTCCGAATTGGGAACAACTTCATTCCGCCGCAGGACCTACCGCAGTTGTTTGAGTTCGATCTGGTGGCGATCGGCGACGGGAGCATCGAGCTCGACCGAATCCCGGTCCGCATCATGGTGCCTGGCAACGGATCGAGCTACGGAAACGGCTTCTACGAAAACGACTATGACTCCGATATCGTTTGTGAGATCCCGCCCGAGCGCCCGGACTGGGGCAACCTGAGTTGGGTCGGTTCGACCCCTTCCGATAGCACGGTCGAGTTCGAAATCTTCACCGGAAACACCTTGGAAGAGATGGACTCGATGATCCCAGTGTCCATCACCTATCCGACCGACACGACCTCGCAGGTCTACGATATCGGAGATCTATTGATCGCCAACGGGCATGAGAACTACATGCCGTTCTTGCGAGTGAAAGCGAAGCTCAACGCCTCGACAGATACGTACTTCACTCCGATCTTCGAAGGCTGGTGGACCGAGTTCAACTGCATCCCGTTCGACTAGTATCGAGCGGCGCGAAGAGCTTCGGCTAGCGGTTGCCGCCCCGAATCAGTGTGAGCATCGGCTTCGGCGCGTAACCCGCGATGTAGCCGCTCTCTTCTGCGACATAGACCCAGCCGCGCTCGTCGACACGCATCAGGTCGGGGACGAGGTCGCAGGGGAGGCTCGCCGAGAGCTTCTGGCCGTCCGCCGGTCGCACGACGTGCACCGATGATGCCGGGACGAAGAGTGCCCCGCCGCGAAGCACGGGCTCGAGCTTTCGAGGGATTTCATCGGCAAGGGCGTCGGCGAGGTTCGCGTTCCAGCGGATGTCGCCCGTACGGACATCGAGCGCGCTGAGCTGGCCGAACGGTGCGTTGACGATCCATGTCTCGTCGAAGGTCAGGCCGGCGCCACCGATACCGAGGCCCGGGTCTTTGGTTTGCCAGCGTGATTCGCCGGTTTGGAGGCAATGGGCGGCCAGAGTCGCTTCGTCGCCTGCGGTGGAGACCAGGGCAACGTTGGCCGCTGCGCAGGGGTCCGACGTCGGCGGGCCTTGTAGCTCACGCTGCCAGCGGGGTCGGCCGGTGTAGAGGTCGATGGCGAAGAGCGCGCCTTCGCGCCGGCCACGCACCGACGCAGCGATGACTGTTTCGTTGCTCACCAGCGGCTTGAACTGGAAGCAGCCTCGCTCCGCGAAGCGCCAGACGTCTTCGCCCGTCGCGATGTCCAGCGCGTGGATGGCTTCCTCTCCGCAGGTCACCAGGAGCACGCGGCCGACCTTTGTCATCCGAAACTCGCCGCCACTTCGCGAGGCGAAGCGCCAGCGGGGCTCGCCAGTCCGTACATCGATGGCGACCAAGCGGTGGCTTCCTTCGGTGACGATGGCCACAGGTGGCGTCTTGTCTCCGCCCGCCATCAAGCCGACGGGCGGGCCGCCTATACGGGGGCTGATGTGGGTCGAGCAGTACGGCTCTCCGTCCTCGACGTTGCAGAACTCGACCTCGCCATCCGCGGAGAGCCGAATCAGAACGGAGCCGGCCATCAGCGTGGTCGAGGCTTGGCCCGGGCGTGCCCAGAGCACCTGACCGTCATCACGCGACACGGCGACGACGTGGGTCTGAGTCGCGACCACGAGTCGATCGCCGCACATGAACACGGAGTTTGCGTCCAGGCCTTCGAGACAGATCCGCCACCGTTCATCGAACTGAAGCGAGGGGAGGCGACTCGGCGTGCGGCTCTCCTCGGTGTCACCACTGTGGTGCATGCGGAGACGATCCGGGTCGAGATTGACGAAGCTGTCGGCGGTGCGGCGAGCGCGGATTTCACGGCGAAGTGCGCGAACCTCTTGGCGGAGTGCCCGCACCCGAAGGTTGCGGCTCTGGCCGCGGTCGGCCGAGACCAGGCTTCGAAGCAGGTCGCTCGCGAGCTTGAGGATCGGCAGGGCCGCCTCGGCGATCGTGAGTGAAGTCGCTGTCAAATCTCCGCGTCCTTCCGAGGAGAGCTCGACGCTGACCAATTGATGGGTCGATTTCCGCATCGCGATCTGAAAGCCGCCAGCTCGCAGCCGGACGTGCGTCGGACGGGCGCTGTCCCAGGACTCGACGAGGGTCCGCACCGCCACGACCATTCGGTGGGCGGCCAGCAAGATCGGGCCGCGCGCGAGGGAGAGCCGGCGACCGCGTACGAAAGCCCATAGGTGGCCTTCGAAGAGGAGCGCGTGCACGTCGGCGCGGGCTGACCTGCCCTGAGAAGACGATGACGACGGAAAGACGGCTGCTTCGTAGCCGAACGCTAGCGGGACATCTTCGCCCGGAGCGTCCAGCTCGCCGCCGCGCTGAGTGATCGGCGCGACCCGGCCTTCGGGATCAGGCGTGATTTTCGTCGCCAGGGCGCGCTCGGCCACGCGGATGGCGATCTGCCGGGCAGTCGGGTCCGCCTCCTGGCCGGCCATCTCGAGCATCGATTGTGCACAGCTATCCAGAAGCCGCCTGAGCGGAATCGCCCGATCCAGGAGATAGACCACTGGGGCGCTCGACGTCCCATAGCAACTCACGAGCACCGATTCGCCACGGCGAACCAGCGCATACTCGATCGCAGTTCTCGCTAGCGGCAGGAGCGCTTTGCGCTTCGAGCCGATCGCCAACCCCGCTACGGCGGCGGTTAGATCGGCCAACGCCGGAGTCTCTACATCGACTTCCTGACCTAGGAGGAGATGCTGAACACCGGAATCGGCGCGTTTTTGTGCATATGAAAGCGATTCGTCCAAGTGGGCGACCATGTCGTTTTTCCAACGGCGGCTGGGACGAAAATCTTACTTGCTCCGCTCATTCGGGATCCAAAAAAAGGCGCGTTGACGCATATGTTGACAGAGCTCGGGGGTGCTGAGCGACGTTGCGCTCCGGCGACGGTACCTCGAACGCCGAAGCTGGGGTTTGGCCAAGCAACTCGGCAAGGGCTGCGTCGAACGCGGCGCCTGAGTGCCGTTCGACCAGATATCGCCGTCCCGCTTCGCAGAGCGCGTCCGTCCGTTGACCGTCGAAGAGAAGTCGCGCGGCGTCGGCGAGGGCGCGCCCGTCGTCGTTCGGAACCTGGACGCAGGCGCCGTCGACGGGTAGGTCGGCAGTCGCGCGCGCCATCGCCACGACGGGGAGCCCCCGAGCGAACGCATCGAGCATTTTGATCGGCAGCCCGCCCTGGGACCTGCGAGGGATCCAGGACAGATCGCTCGCGGCGTGCACGAGTCGCCGCGCCTTCTCTCCGTCCAGCCGGCGAACGTCGATCGCGTTGGCGAGCCCGTAGAGCGCCGCCTCTGCGTAGACCGGCCTGGGGTCGGACT
>JBLYYU010000424.1:0-7286 GCA_048550275.1 Polyangiales bacterium | reverse complement strand
GGCGCAAGCCATCGCGAATGTCAAAACACAAACTACGCACGTAGATGTCATTCTGGACCATTTTCGGACGTGGGTTCGATTCCCACCGCCTCCACCACTTTTGGATTGAAATCATTCAGCTTTCGAGCTGGATCCACTTCGGTGTCCAAAAAAGTGTCCCAAACTCGGTTCCCAAGGCGCGGAAAATCGACAGGCTTTCCGCGCTCGAGATCGACCTTCAAACAGCTCACCGCCCGGCAAAGGGTCGGCCATTCAAAGCTGGTGTAGACGTCGATGATCTCTCCGCGCCGGTTGTGTGTGAAGCGCTCGAGCACGTCGGGGCTTGCGCCGTCCGCGCGCGCATAGGTGATGAAGTAGCGCCGAAAGCCGTGGGTGCCTTTGTCCTCGATGCCCACCGCAGCGCAGTCGTGGTCCGGCGCTTTGGTCACCTGTGAAGGGGTCCGGGCGCCCATGGTTCGACGGTCGGGAATGATACAATCCTCTTCGGTCGGCTGCCGACCGTAGACCGCAGCGAAGCCATGCGACCGCCATTCGGAGAGCACCCTGGCGAGCTCCGGATGGACTGGCACCATTCGAGCCTTCGTGTCCGCGCCGCTCGCCGTCTTGAGCGGCTGTCCGTCGTACTGGCAATGCACGTGGAGCGCCCCGAGCGGCCTCGTTCGGGGATCGTAGTCGCGCCATCGAAGGCCTGCGACCTCGCCCACTCGCAACCCGGTGAGGGCTTGGAGCGTGTGGAACACCCGACGATCGGGCGGGATGCGCGGATCGGTCATCAGCGCGCACGCTTCTTCACGGTTGTAGAGGGGACGCTTCTGTTTGCCGATCTTCGGGAGCTTGCCTCGCGGTATCTGCGCGCACGGATTTCGATCCGTCACGCCTTCAAACACGGCAAGCGAGAACACGCTCGAGAGCACGCCTTTGAGGTTGTGAACCGACTTCTCGCCGAGCTTCCCGTTCGCTTTTCGTCGCTGTTCGTCCGGCTCGTAAGAAGACCAGCAAAGGCGCAGGATGTCGGGCGGCGTAGTGCGGTTCACCGGCCGGTCGCCGAGTGTGGGCAGCGCGTGCAGGCGTAGCTGACGCACCTCCCGTTGGACGTTGCGCCGCTTGCCCACGGCTTGCTGCGCTTCCCATCGAGTCACGTAACCGGCAAGCGTCACGTTGGGACCGACGTGGCGATCGAGGATGCCGGTCGATGAGCGCTTGCCGTTTCTAGCCACGGCGCAGTTCCTCGCGCCAGCGCAGCACATCTTCTAGCCGCCACCGAAGCTTCCGTTCGCCGACGGGAACATGCGGGCAACCGAGGCGTCGCCACTTGCGAGCCGTGTCGGGTGACACCTTGATGCGCTTCGCCAGTTCTTCCGTGGTCAGGAGCTCACCTGTTTCGCCGGTCGGTTGTTGTTCCATCACGTCGCGCACCGTGTCTAGCAACAAGGCACGAAGGTCCGATACCGTCATATCGAAGAGGCGATCGTCAGGGCCCAGATTCACGTGACTCCCCGATGCAGAGTGATCCTCATCGTCGCGTCTTGCAAGAGCCGCAATTCTCGGTTGCAGTGACCCTCGACCATGGCCCTACTCACCCTCGGCAGGGACGCACCCGGGCGCACGATTGAGTGGCGGCGGGTATCGCCTGCTTTTGCACCCCGCTGCGCTCCACGAAGAAGGGTATGGCTTTTCGTCGGCGGATTTGAGCTGCCGCCCGACGTGATTGGATCTCCCCTCGTCGTCCACAACTATGCTATCGGTTTTGCCCCTCCAAATGTTGTCCTGGCTCGTGATTTTTTTCGCGTCGGGCTCCCCGCAGGCGATTGGTCAGCGTGTGACTCTGAGTGCACTCCGTGTGACAGCATGGGTCAGGGTGGGACCCAACTTGTTCGGGCAAGGCATCGTTTTGGCAGACACCAAGACTGCATCGTCCTCGCATCGGGTCTTCGTCCCGAGCTCGACCGTGAACCGCGGGCTCAACGCCTTCGGCTTATTCGCACGGTACTGAAGGAGAGCGGCTGGCAGTGGGTGCGCGTCGGAGTGGGTTGCGCGGCACTTGCGGCCAGCGTCTTGGCAATACGCACCAACAGCTCACGCCCCCCACCGACCGACAACCTCTTGCGCAGGACGATGAGCAGCGGGCAACATCTGCCCGAGCGTCCGGTCTTGGTTCGCGAAGCTACTGGACCACAGGGTCGGCGGTGCCGCCTTCGCCGCCTTCGCCGCCTTCACCGCCTTCACCGCCTTCACCGCTGGCACCGCCCATGCCACCGGAGCCGCCAGTGCCACCCGCGCCGTCGTCGCACTCACCGGGCTCGACGTGCTTGACCGTGTAATCGGCCTCGTCAGTATCCTCGGCGTCTTTCCCGCTTTGATCGTGCGGGACCCTAACGACGCACTCTCCCTCCGTGGTGCGGTTGCCTGCGTCATCGACCGCCGTCCAACCAAGCCTGTAGGTGCGCCCGTTGCCGCCGCCTTGCCGCTCCGAACGAAGTTGCACGCGATCACACTCGAGGATGATGTCAGGCTCGGTATTGCCGTCGCCCTTGTCGTTGACCGGCTCGTCGCTCGAGGCCCAGAGGAACGTGACTGCGACGTCCTCATCACAGGCATCCACGACGCAATCCTCGCCAGAGATCGTGTGGAACTTGTGATTCGGGGGCCAGAGCTCGATCGCCTCATCGATTGCTTGGGGCGCCTCCTCGTCCACAACGGTCAGCTTCGCGTCACATACTGGAACGCGCTCCGCATCCTCTCCTTCGAAGATCACGATATCGGAGGTTCCCACGGGGAAGGGCCCCTCTTCGCCGAGAGAGAGCACGATGCCATCGCAGCTCGGGGGCTCGCCCGGAGGCTGGAAATAGATGTAGTCCGGAAGTGCTTCGCGGTCCTCACAGTCGACCTCCCGATCGTCGAGATCCGAATCAGCCAGGCAAATCCAGTCTCCATCGGGAAGCTCGGCGGCGGCGGGGGTACACTCAGCGGCCAGGTTGGTGGTTGCCCCGCCCGCGCTATCGCTATTGGAGCATCCGAAGGCAAACACAGAGGCCATGGAGGCCAGGAGAATGAGGAGGTTTCGGTACAACATAGACGACTGTGTTGCACCCTTTGGGGTTGTTGCCAAGGTTTGTAGCTCACCAAGACACGATAAATTGCGTGTTCGATCGATGGTCTCCGATTGGGAATCCGTTCTCAGTGGACTCATTCGTCGGGATTGAGTGTGCTCGCTCACGGGGCGCCTACGCTCGGCTCTGAGAGCTGAGATGCGGCGTTTGTGTGTGAACAATTACGTATAGACGGTGTTGGCTTGTCCGCGTTATTCGCACATTCCCCCACTACTGGACGCGTGAATAGTTGCGTTCGGCACAGTTGGGATTTGCTCAAACCGGGTGCGGAACGGCAAGCAACCAATCGGATTGTTCCGCGAGGAGTTGGATATGAAACGAAACAAATGTTCTAAAGACAAGCGCAGAGCTGAGGTCGGGCGGCGCTTCCTAACGGGTGTCGTACTGCTCGGTCTGGCGGGCGCTACCGTGATCGGTTGTAGCGGCGATACCGCTGAAGTGGGCAGTCAATCGGCAGCGCTGTTTACCGAACCACCCAACACGATTGGCTTGACCATCGAGGGTTGCCGCAACGACGGGTCGCCTCCGATCACGCCCGGCGGCTCGCTGCCGAATGACGATGGCCGCTTCACATGCCAAGATGACGCACCACTCGGCGGGAACGACAACCCGTACACCACGGGCAACTTGGGCAAAGGTTGGAACGAGCTCGACCTGGTGCCGTTTCGACTGATTCTGACCAACTCGGGCGCAGCAACCAGCTACAACGTCGTCATTGCGGCGGACAAGTTGGACGCTGGGGTCCTTGGCTACGACGTGATTACAGAGCCTGAGGTCATACCGGCAGGAGACCTCAACGGCTACTCGGATCCGGGCTGTGCCGTGACGTCCACGGCGCAAGCGGACGGGCCCGCCATCACAGGCGGCGCGGACGTGTCCATCTATCGGGAGCTCACCATCACGCACCCGGCTGGTGCGACATGCGTCATCGACTGGGCACAGCGGCTCTCGATCGAGGCCGCCGACTATCCCGGCTCCAACCTTCAGGCTTACAAGTTCGAGTCGGACGACTTCCAGGGCGGCAAAGCCACCATTCCGATCCCGGTCCGCGAGATTCAGCCGCAAGAGCTGCGTAAGGACATGACCGCGACCCAGGACACCGACTTCGCCTGGAACGTCACCAAAGCGGCGACGCCAGCCACGGTTGATCTCGGCAATACCTGTGACCCCAACAACGCAAACGAGGCTCCTGTTACGTTTCGCGTCGAGTGGGAGATCCTCCCCGGCGCGCCCGGCATGGTGATGGTGGTAACCAACATCTACGCCAAGAACCCGGCAGCGCGACCGATCACGGTCAACGTGGAGGACACTATCTTTGGTGACCTTGGCGCGGGCGAGGTACCGCTCGACACCGCAAATTCCGGCGATGTCATCGTCCCCGCGAACACCGAGCTCAAGGTCTTCGAACACACGTATGACGCGGATGACAGTGTCAGCAACCTCAACGACGTCGCGACGGCCACGTACATCGACACAGCGACCGGCATCCCGGTTCCGGGTCAGACCGAAGCCACGGCGTCCGCGATGATCCAGCCTGGCACGCAGACCAACACCACGGCAATCCTGACCGACACCGAATCGATCAGCGGTAACGGCCTGCAGTACTCGCTCGATAGCCTGACCGGCGTTGCGGGCGCCTGTTCGGTTGACGGAGCTCCGTACGTACCGGGCCTCGGGCCGCTGCTCGACCAAGACGACTTCCCGTTGATCTGCGTATCGGATCCACAGAACGGGATTATCGACTGTACCGATCCGGATGGCTGCCTAGTGGGTGCCGCCGATGTCACGAAGACGATCTACGTCGATCCAGTGCCGGCGATCACCACGGGTACCTTGTCGGACACCGTGGTTCTCGATGCCTCGGATGGCTTCCAGGCATCGAGCGGTCCGGTAAACATCACCATCTCGACCAACGCCAAAGTGGAGCTGACCCTAGTCAAGACCATCCCGGATATCCTCCAGGGTGACGAGACGATCACCTGCAACTTCGAGGTGAAGGACAGCTCGGACAACGTCGTCGGAACGCCTTCGTTCGTGTTCAGCGCGGGGGATACGCAGAAGATGACCACCCTTACCGGCCTCATGCCCGACACCTACACGGTGGTCGAAGGGGAGTGCGGCGGCCTCGTCCCGGATGGCGGCAGCACGCAAATGATCGATCTAAACCTGCCGACCTGCGATGGCACGGTCACCTTCAACAACATCGTCGGTGAGGGCGCCGCTCGCGCCGAGGTCAACAAGGTGACCTTCCCGGCAGGCTTCGAGAACGGCTGGGTGATGACGCTCAAAGGCCCCGGTCTTCCGATAGAGGGCCTCGATCTGACAATTTCGGATTCGGATCCTGCGGCGTTCGAGCAGTTCCCCTTCGGACTTCTCGAAGGAGACTACATGATCACCGAGACCCTGCAGAACGGCTGGGAGAACACCGCAAGCTCAGGCTGTGAGTTCACCATCGACTACCCGGCGGACTTCGGCGCGGTGAAGCAATGCTCCTTCACGAACAAGAAGCTCGGTAGGGTCATCATCAACAAGGTGACGGATCCCATGTTCGCCCCTGGACTGTTCGAGTTCACCGACAACATCCCAGGGCCCCTTCCGAACCCGATTCTGTTGGGTGGCGGCAGCACCACAACCCAGGGCGATGTTCCATCGGGGACCTACACGGTCACCGAGACGGACCCCACCCCGGAGTTCGACCTGGTTGTCTTGAACTGCACCGACGACGCAGATCAGAACGGCTACAACGTCATCGATTCCTCGACCGACTTGGTCAACGGGGTCGCGACCATCAACCTCGATCCAGGTGAAACGGTGGAGTGCACCTACACCAACCGTCAGCGCGGCATGGTCGATCTCCTCAAGCTTACCAACGGGGTTGAGGATCCGAACATGGCGTGGAGCTTCACGTTGAACGGTCCGGAGGTGAACGTCGGTGATTCGACGCCGCCGACCTTGGTGGACTTCGACATGGCCAAGCTCATCCCGGGTGAGACCTACACTCTGTGTGAGACTGGGATCCCGCCGAGCTGGACCATCCAGTGGGCGCTCGATGCCAACGACAACGGCATCATCGACGACGGGGAGACGCTACCGTTCGTGGGTGCCAGTACTGGCAACCCACTGGAGGTCTATGACCCGACCTTCGGTGAACCCGGCGCTACCAACGATACGCGCTGTGTCGACTTCACGACCATGGCCGCGGAGACGCTGCACTTCATCATCGACAACCAGCGTCCGGGCGGTGAGCCACGCACTCCAGGATATTGGAAGAACTGGAACACCTGCACGGGAGGCAACCAGGTCCTGACGGCTGAAGGCAACGGCGGTGTTGCTGAAGGCTGGTTCCTGCTCGACGATCTGATCCCGACCATGGTCGGTGATCTCTATATCGAGACCTGCGAGGACGGCGTGCTGATCCTCGACCACAGGGATCTGAACGGCAAGAAGAGGGCGAGCGATGCCGCCTACAACCTGGCTAGGAATCTGCTGGCGGCGAAGCTGAATCTGGCCGCTGGGGCGGAAACCTGCCAGGCGGTGGTCGACGCCGTCGCGGCAGGTGACGCCCTGCTGTCCGGCATCAGCTTCGACGGCACTGGCGCCTACCTGCGTCCGAGGAGAAACGGGCAGCTGTATCAGGAAGCCAATGCCCTTGCATCAATGCTGGACGAGTACAACAACGGCGAGCTCTGCCAATAACCCCACGGGTTAGGAAATGAGCAAGAAGGGCCCGGCACATGCCGGGCCCTTTTTCTTTTCTGAAGCCTCTGGCCGGTCGGTGAAAGTGCGCGAGACGCTTCACCGATTCGAGCGGCGGTGCGATGAGCGAGTCTGCCGAAATCGTGATTCTGTCTGACCTCTCGTCGCAAAGATCGACAGTGAGCGACAAGTGGCGACGATCGGACCGGGGTATGCGTGGGTTGCCTTACACGCGCGTTCATACGGCGGTGACATGCTGCGTTGCGACTGCTACTCACTGGGAGGGGGGCCAAATTAGACCCTAAAGGAGTAAGGGCATGTTGATGAAGCCAACGGAGCCAAGCGGTTCGAGTCGCACACCTCGCTTGCATCTCGCATTGTGGCCCGCACTGACCATCGTGGCCCTCTTAATCGCTCGCACAGGCTCAGCCGCGCCCGGCGATCCGGGCCCGCTCATCGCCGTGGAAGGCCGGTTGGAGG
>JBLYYU010000423.1:0-3005 GCA_048550275.1 Polyangiales bacterium | reverse complement strand
TCGCAGATGACGAATGTCGAGCGAACCAGGTCGAGCGTTAGCCGCTGTACCTCGTCACGGTTGATCGAAATGATGCCGCAGCTCTCAGGGGCGGCCGGATCAACGCTCGGAATCGCGACGGCTGCCTCTTCGGTCTCGGCAAGCTCACATTTCGCGAGCTCGCAAGCGTAGACGAGGCGATCGTATGTGACCGCATCGTTGGTGAGGTCCCAGCCGTCTCGTTCGAGCGTGCGGTCGGCGACGTAGAGCGCGATCGTACGGTCGACATCGTCGCCGCCGAGGTATGGATCGCCGCCATGGCCGATGACGCGAAATGGGTAGCTGCTGCAGTCTACGACTGCCGCATCAAAGGTGCCGCCGCCCAAATCGTACACGAACGCATGCTTGAGGCTGCTGCGGTTCAGGTACGCCAAAGCTGTAGCGATCGGCTCTTCGACGACACGCACGGATGCAAATTGAGCCTGCGCAACGGCGCGCAACGTCGCCGTACGGCGGCGCTCGTCGAATCCGACGGGAGCGGTCACGACGGCGTGCACGTCGCTCACGGGACAATTGCTGAACTGGCACAGGCCGCTGACCACGGTGCCGCCAATGTCGACGGGGGACGCGAGCCCAGCCCGGGTCCGGAAGCGCACGTCGCCATCGGGCCCCTCGATCAGGTCGTACGGGTAGTTCTCGCGGTACTGGGTCGTGTAAGACGAGCGCCAGCGCGCGCCGATGATGCGCTTCGCAGAGAGTATGGTGTTCTTGGGGTCCATCGCCCGACGGCGCCGCGCCGCCTGGCCGACCAGCGTCGACCCGTTGGGCGGGAAAGCCACGGCAGAGGGCATAACCGAACTGCCCCCTTCGATCGAAAGGGCCTCAAAATTCCGGGCTACCACCGAGTTGGTGGTACCAAGATCGATTCCTACGGTCTGTTTTCTGCGCACGGGCATGGGCGCCCAGTCCTCTGGGTACTAAGGCGTTCGAGGTCCAGGGGGGATTGGCCTCTTAGAATTAACCAGGCTACGTGATTCAGCGTGCCGCTGCCACACCGAGTTCGCCGGCTGGACCGAATCGCGCCGCTGTCCTAGAGTGAAACACGTTCTATTTGGAGATCCCAGTCGATGCAAGCGGACTTTCATAAGCTTCAAGTATCCGGCATTATTCAGGAAACTCACGACACCCGTTCCTTCATTTTCGCGGTGCCCGAATCGCTGCGCGAGGAGTATCGGTACCGCGCTGGTCAGTTCCTCACCTTCGAGGTTCCCTGGAATGATCTGCAACTCCGGCGTTGCTACTCGCTCTCGAGCGCGCCTGAAACCGACGCCTGGCCGAAGGTCACGGTGAAGCGCGTCGACGACGGCCGAATCTCCAACTGGTTCAACGACAGCGTCAATGTCGGCGACTGGATCCTCGTGCAACCGCCGGAGGGGCGCTTCGTGCTCCGCTCGAACGAGGGCGACCATGGGATCGTGCTCTTCGGCGGCGGCAGCGGAGTGACCCCGGTGCTTTCAATCTTGAAGACCGCCCTTCGCACGACGACCCGGGCCGTGAAGCTCATCTACGCGAACCGTGATCGGGAGTCGGTCATCTTCAAAGACGAGATCGACCTGTGGCTAGCGGAGTATCCGAATCGGCTTGAAGTGATCCACCACCTCGACAGCACGTCCGGCTTCATGACCGTGCCCGAGGTCCAGGAGCACATTCGCGGTTGGGAAGATGCCGAGTTCTTCGTCTGCGGGCCGACGGGATACATGGATACCGTCGAGGAAGCCTTCAAGTCCTCCAAGATCGACGCGGGCCAGACGAAGTTCGAGCGATTCAACTCGCCGGTCGATCCCGATCGCAAAGACGAGTCAGGCGAAGCGGTTCCGGAACAATCGGACGACGCGATTCCCGAGTCGTTCACGATGCTGCTCGAAGGACAGTCCGTCGAAGTACCCTACGAAAAGGGCCTGACGCTGCTCGCGGCCGCTGAGAAGGCCGGTCACAAGCCACCCTCGTCCTGCGAAGACGGCTACTGCGGCTGCTGCATGGCGTTGCTCAAGAGCGGGAAGGTCGAGATGGCCAATACCGACGCGCTCGAGCCGAGCGACATCGAACGCGGCTGGGTGCTAGCCTGCCAGTCGCTCCCATCGAGCCAAGAGTCCCTCGAGGTCGACTTCGACGCCGAGTACTAAGGCCGCTGGCGATCCGGCCAGTCCCAAAAAGACTTCTTGCCGATGGTCCAGTCGGGGCCGCTGCCCCAGTCATTGCGGGTGCGCTTGGCGCGGTGATCCGGGTCGTACTTCTCGAGGGCGGCGCCGTACTCCTGCCACTGTCGCACGCTGAGCTTCTCCGCCCAGTAGTCTTCTTCGGAAGACCATTGGTTGTTCCCGGCATATTGCAGCACCGTGATGCCAGGGAAGTCCATGACGCCCTCCCCGCCTGGATTGTCTCGACGATTGATCATCCGGAAGACGACCCGGCCGCTCGGGTCCGCATGATGCCAGTCGTAAACACCGTAGATTTCGCCGTACTGTTCCATCAGCGGAACGATCCACTGCCGCACGGTCTCGCGTCCGTGCATGGTCCCGAGGACGCGCTCATCGTAGACGACGTCTTCCGTGAAGAGGTCTGCCCAGGCATTCCAATCCTCGCGAATCATACCCGTGTGCCAAAACTGGCGAAACGCGTTTTCGACTTCCTCGAGATCGAAGGCCGCCACTACTCGGCCGCCTCTTGTTCTTCGGGCCAGCAGTAAAACTGTGTGCACCAGCGCCTGAAGATCGCGATCGGGCCGTCGCCATCGCAAAGGAGCGGTTTCTCGTATTGGACCTTGTTTTCCCAAACCGGGATGTCCTGCTCGAGCTGCCGCGTTACTTCGGCCACAAAAGCCTTTCCGACCCCGCGCGCCATCTCCGCGCCGGCCGTCTTCTTCACGCTGAAATTGAATCGCAGCTGGACGTGGTCCGCATCGATAGGCGTGGTGGAAGCCACGTTGAGCGTTTCGACGATGCCCTGAAATCGAACGATCGCGAGAC
>JBLYYU010000422.1:0-2733 GCA_048550275.1 Polyangiales bacterium | reverse complement strand
TCTTGCGGATTGTCACTTGCGACGTCGACTACGCCCCCCATCGCGCCTTTTTTTCCACGCCCCTGCGTTCATATGCTTTTGGGCATAACGGTGACACTACGAACCAAGACGTCGATCATTCCCCTGGAGCAGCCACCGGACTAGTGTCAGTGTCAGTGCCGAGGTTCCTGAGTTGACGACGCGATTCACACAGACCGGACCTCGAATCGCTTACCGCACCTTCGGGGAGCAGGGCTCGCCCGTTCTCTTCATCATGGGGTTCGGCATGTCCGGGGCTGTCTGGGGGCCGCAGGTCGATGAGCTCCAGCGCGACCACCGCTGTTGCCACTACGATCACTTGGGGGTGGGCGAGAGCGACCGCGGCCCGTTTCTCCGCACGGTTCCCGCGATGGCAGACGACGCCGTTCGCCTTCTGGACGACTTGGCCTGGGATCGGGCTCACGTCGTCGGCGTCTCGATGGGCGGGATGATCGCGCAAGAGCTGGCCCTTCGAGCAGCCGATCGCTGCAAGACCCTGACCTTGGTCGCGACACACGGCGGAGCGCCAGTAGCTTCGCTGCCAACTCTCCGAGGGATGGGGCTGTTTCTCAAAGGACTATTTGGTGGCCGCAGGGTGCGCATGCGTTCGTTGCCTCGCCTTCTCTACCCGGCAGGCTTTCTGGAGAGCATCGGAGAAGATGTCTTGAGCGCGCACCTGAGCGTGCGTCTCGATCGGCCTCCTGCGCTTCGGACGGTGCTCGGTCAGCTCTACGCGGTTTGGCGTCACTCGACCGAGTCGAGACTCGGGCAGATCCAAGCGCCGACGTTGCTGGTTCGTCCGGGCGAGGACATTTTGATTCGCCCGTCGCAAACCGATCGGCTGGCCGAGCGCATTCCCGGCGCACGAGTGCTGCGTTTCGATGACGCCGGTCATGGCGTGACCTTCCAAAAAGCACCCGAGCTCAACGCGGCGCTGCGAGAGCACTTCCGCCAACGCGTAGCAGATGCGCCTTCGTTATCCGGAGAGGCGCAGCTTCGCGTCTAGAAAGCAGCGCTAATCTGAATGCGCCAGAAGAATTGGCTGCCGTCATCGTTGGGCTGAATGTTGTTGAGTGGCGAGGCGGGCACAGTGCTGCCTTCCTCTCGGCCCAGAAAGTATTGGAAGTCGCTCGAAAGCTTGACGTTGTCGTGGCCGGGGATGACGAAATAGGTGAACCCGACACCGAAGGCCTGGAAGCTGCTCGCCCTCGACTCGGTCAGGCCCGGCACGGTGGGCGGTGGCTCGCCCTGGAAGTTAGGTTTTGAAACGACGGCGTACTGCCCGAAGACCTGCAGGTCGTCCATGACGAAGTAACCACCCATGATCGATGCGGCGGTTGAAACCACCTCGACGTTCTGAAGCTCCTCAGTCGTGCCTGTTCGTCCGTCCTGGCCGCTGGTCACGGACGCCAAGAGGCTCCAGCCGCTCCCGCGCACCGAGAGGTCGATCGTCCCGAAGGCGATCTTTACATCGGCGGTGCCCTGGCTTCGCCCCCCATCCTGGTAATGGACGGCTCCGCCAAGGCGAATGCCGAGGGGAGTGCCTCGACGAGAGATGAGGCGGTTGAAACCACCCAGTCCCCGCTCACCCCATCCGTACTGGGTGCGCAGCGTGACGGCGAAGTCCGCTCGTGTAGCAGAACGAATTTCGGAGAATCCGGTTCGCAGCCCGTCGGAGTAACCCAGGTTGATCGAGAAGCGCTTCCGCAGGTACGTGAACATCACGCCCTTGGAGCTGCCGGGCGAAAACACGTTCTCCAGGATCGAGTAGTCGTTGAAGTACAGGTCGTTAGGGTTGATCAAAGACTCGGCGATCGTCTCGTTCATGAACAAGCCCGCTCGCAACCGAAGGTACTTCCACTTCAAGTCGATGAAGGCGCGCTGAAACGAGAAGTCGCCTCCGGCCACGACACCGATTCGCATGTACAACGCCACGAACTCCGTCAGGCCGACCCCGAGATGAAAGCGCGCGCGGGCCACGTCAAAGCCCTGTGTGACCTGCTTCTCCCGGATGTCGGTCGTGGCGTCGGTCGGTGGCTTGGTTCGGTAGTTCACCGCGTAGCGGGCTTGCACGAGCCCCGAGAGGGCGAGGTAGAACCAATCGTCCACGCCAACGACGAGCCCTCCTTGATAGCCATACCCCACGGAAACGTTATTCCCCCGCTCCTTGGCGCTCTCTTCGCCATCGGTGGGCGAGTCGTCGCCTGGCCCATCCGTGGAACCGGGCTCCTCGGGATCCTCCGCGGGCTCATGTATCGTCGGGTCCTCGACCGGAAGCGCGCCGGCGGTCGGCGCCTCTTCCTCGTCAGCGTCCGTTTCGGCGTCTGAAGATGGTTCTTTCGCACCAGACTCCTTCTCAGCCGCGGGCGCTCGGTCGTTCAACAGGACCTCGTGCCTCTCTTCGTGAATCGTCGGGTCCTCGACAGGGAGTGGGCTTCTCGGGGGCGGAGGACGCGTCGGGTCCTCTTCCTCCTGCGCCAGCGTCGACGACGCGAAACCAAGCGACAGCGCAATCAGGACTGAGATTGTGGTGCGGACATTCATGGGCCAGCGTCGCGCAACGGGTATCACATCTTCAACTGGCGTCCCAGTCGAGTCGGGGGTGGTGGCGTTGGGCGACTGAGTGGCTGCGTACCCGGGCGCTGGCTGCCGCGGACGTGGTGGGGCGGGGGAGCAAGAACCGGGACCTGGTCCGTCTTGATTGAACCGCCCCGC
>JBLYYU010000421.1:0-5210 GCA_048550275.1 Polyangiales bacterium | reverse complement strand
GAGACGGAGGTTGGCCCGCAGATCGACTCGGCGTCGGTGGGCGCTCATGGGTTGTGAAGAGCGACGATTTCGAGACCGAGCTCACCCGGCTGCTTGGGCGCGCCCAAGAGCTTGGCGGCGGCCCCGTCGGTGATGAAGTCTGGGCGCGCGCCCACGTCCTCCATGGGCGGCCGCGATTCGGAGTCGATTTCGGCGACTGGACCTATACACAGGAAACCGGGCTCAACCCCTTGGCCGTGTCTTTCAACAAGGGTTGTTACATCGGGCAGGAGACGGTGGTCATGCTGGAGAACCGCGGAAAGGCCCCGAAAATCCTCTGGCGCTGGGCCGTGGACGGGGCCGCCCTGCCCGCGCCCAAATCGCCCATCACCTTCAACGAGGCATCGGTCGGGGAGATTACGTCGGCTGCCGCGGCGCCGGACGGGGTCCGGGCGCTCGGTTTTCTCAAGCGCGGACACGAATCGGACGGGCCCGCGGGATTCTCGGTGGGCGGCGCCAGGGCAAGAGCGCTCGGACCAGTGGCGCTCGGCCCCGGCGTCCAAGGGCGCCTTAGGTGACGGAACGGAACATGGATCCTGGCGCGACTCGAGCGCCGACCCTATAGTGGCCTTCAAAGGAGCATCATGCTGACCCTAACCACGCGAGCTGCAGAGAAAGTCAAAGAGATCCGAGACACCGAAGGCCTGGCCGATCAGGGGCTCCGAGTGCGGGTAATCGGCGGCGGTTGCGCGGGTTTTTCGTATGATTTGTTCTTCGAAGACGAAACTTCCGACCTGGATCAGACCTTCAGCTCGCACGGGATTCCCATCTACATCGATATGATGAGCGCGCAGTACGTCGAGGGCACGGAGATCGACTACGTCGAAGGCCTCCAAGGCGCCGGTTTCAAGTTCCAGAACCCGCAGGCCGCGCAGACCTGCGGATGCGGCTCCAGCTTCGCCACCTGATTCCTGAGTAATTTCAATGGAATCAACGCCTGGACGGCTTTTCGTCCATCAGCGCACTTGCATTCGTCTCAGTTTTGTCTAAGTTCTGTCCATGTCTGGCGGTCGTTTCTTAGACAACACGCTTCGAGCTAGACAGTGACGTAACGTAACGGTATGAAGCGCATACAGGACAACATCATGCAGTCATCCGCATCCCTCGATCGATACATCCAGCAAGTCCGAGCCATCCCTAAGCTGTCCAGGGAAGACGAGCATCAGCTCGCGATCCGTTGCCTCGAAGGCGACCAGAACGCTGCCGATAAGCTCGTGGAGGCCAACCTGCGCTACGTCATCGCCATCGCGCTCCAGTACCGACGCTACGGCGTCACGCTCGGCGACCTGATCGCCGAGGGTAGCGTTGGCCTTGTGACCGCCGTGAGGAAGTTCGACCCACACCGCGGCACCCGGTTCGTCACGTACGCCGGATATTGGATTCGCGCATTCGTGCTCGAGGCTGTCGTTCGGTCGAGCACCATGATCGGCGCCGGCTCCGGGCCGTTCCGCTCGAAGATGTTCTTCCGCTTGCGTCGGGAGCGCGCACGTCTGTCCAACGTGATCGCGGACCCCCAAGAGCTCATCGAAAAGCTGGCTTCCGACTTCGACACGACGCCAGCCAAGATGACCGAGCTCCTTCGCCGGCTCGACCAGCGCGAGATTTCTCTGGACGCGCCTGCCTACCATGACTCGGACGCAACCCTCGTCGAGATGCTTCCGGGCTCCTCCGAGCCGCAAGACCAGGTGGTCGCCCGGCAGCGCAGGCAAAGCGGGATTCAGTTGCGGCTCGCGGGCGCCTTGTCGGTTCTCGATGACCGGGAGCGCCTCATCGTCGAGAAGCGCATCTTGAGTGAGGACTCTGCGTCGCTCGCCTCTCTCGGTCGTGAGCTGGGTGTCAGCCGCGAGCGTGCGCGCCAGCTCGAGGCACGTGCGAAGAAGAAGCTCGCCGTGGAGCTCAAGGACCTCGCGCCTGCGGCGTAGCACACCTGCTCAGATGTAGGGTATTCGCCGACAAAGACGGTCGATGCGGTCCAGGCCGAGCCGGGGTAGCATGTAGACTACGATGGGATACGACGACGGGGACATGACGGCGCTGCGTCGCGAGGTGACGCAAGCGCTTGGTCAGGACGATCTCGTCGACGAGCCAGACTCGGCGCGGCCGCCGGCCCTGCCGGGCGACTCGGCTCCTACCCCTGCCCCGCAACGGCCTCAGCTTACGGAGGCCGAGCGCAGCCGGCGCGCGCGAGAATGGCTCGCCGAATGCGAACGCGAGCTCCAAGAACACCCGGACGCGCGTCGCGCTGCACGCCTGTATTTCGAAATGGGGCGAACCTGCGAGGGTGCGCTTCGAGATACGCGGCGCGCGCTCGAACACTATCAGGCGACACTCGAACGAGCGCCGGACTACGTGCCTGCGATACGTTCGGCGCGACGACTGCTTCTTGGCGCGCGGATGTTCAACGATGCGCTGCCTCTCTTCGACGCGGAGGCCAGGGTGACGCGCCAGCCGAGCGACAAGGCGACGCTCTTTCTCTTGAAGGGACGCCTGCTCGAGGACGTGCTCGGCAATCGCGATGCCGCGGAGCAAGCGTATCAGACAGCGCGCGCGCTCGACCGATCACATGCTGCGATTCTGAGAGCCACCGAACAGCGGTCCTTCGCGAAGCAGTCCTGGACCGATGTCGACCGGAACTTGGCGGAGCTGGCGAACGCCGCCGTGTCCGACGACGGCCACAGGGCCGCGTTGATCATTCGTCGGGCACAGTTGCTCGAGAGCAGGCAGGAACGCCCGGAGCAGGCAGCCGAGCTCTACGAAACGGCCTTGCAACTCGACCCGAGCGCGGTGATTGCGGTCAAGGCGCTGAAGCGCTTGTACTATGGGCAACGACGATGGCGGGACTTGATCCGCACGCTGGAAGCCGAGGCACAGCTCGCGACCGAGCCGTCGCTGAAAGCCTCGGCGCTGTACCGGGTCGCGCGAATTCATGCCGAGCTCCTCGGAAATCGCGATGCGGCGATCCAAGCGCTCGAGCAAGCGCGGAGCCTGCAACCGAGCGATCCGTTGATACTGGGAGAGCTCTCGAGGCATCATGAATCCGCGCAACGGCTTCAGGCGCTGGTTGAAACCCTCGAAGCGCTGACCGAGGCGACCGACGACGAGGCGGAGAAGCTCACGTACACGCAGCGTATCGCGCGCCTCTACGAGGAGGAGCTCCGCGATGTGGATCAGGCGATCGTCTGGCACGAGCGGGCCGTCGAGCTCGACCCGACCGCACTCGCCAGTCTCCAGGCTCTGAGCCTGCTCTATCGGATTCGAGGCGCGTGGCCGAAGCTGGTCGAGATGTGCCTTCAGGAGGCGCGGTACACGACCGACCCCGAAAGGCGGGCCGATTCGCACGCGCGCGCGGCGGAGATCTACGAGACCAAGCTCGACGCGATCGACGAAGCCATCGAGCACTACCACCGATCGCTCAACGCGATGCCCGACCACCCGACATCGTTCAAGGCCTTGGCGCGACTGCTCTCGGATGCGCACAAGCCCAAGGAGCTGATTCAGCTCTACGAAAACGCCCTGGATCGGGCGAGTGGCTCGCGCGCCGTCGCGTACCTTTTGAAAATCGCACAGGTGTACGAGGACTCGCTCGGAGAACATGCGCTGGCGGCTCAGACGTACAAGCGCGTTTTGCAGGCGGACCCTGCGCACCTGGGCGCGGTTCAAGCGTGGCAACGCTCCGCTGCGCGCGCCCAGCGCCCCCGCGAGCTCCTAGAGGCGCTCGACTACGAAATCGAGCTCACGGTCGAACGGGAACGGATGGTGGCGCTCCTTCATCGGGCCGGCGAGGTGCTCGATGAGCAACTGGATGACCGCGACGAGGCTATCGTCCGCTACCGCCGGGCGCTCGAAAAGGACCCGCGGCATGTTCCCACGCTGTCGAGCTTAGGGCGCCTCTATTACGCGGCGGGCCGTTGGAACGACTTGCTCGAGGTCTACGCCCAGGAGCTGCGACTGAGGTCGAGCAAGCATCGCAGGGTCGCCCTGCTCCAGAAGATGGCCGAGATTTCCCGCGATCGACTGGGCAGCGACGCCGATGCGCTGCGATACCACCGCGAAGCGATCAAGGTGGACCCCTCGCACGCGCCGTCACTCCAAGAGCTCGCACGCCAGCTACGTGAGCGCGGTGATTGGGCGGATCTGGTTGACGTCCTCGAGCTTCAGCTTCGCAACTCGAGCGCCGCTCGAATGCGGGCGCGGGCGGCCTTCCTGCTCGGCCAGGTCTACGAAGAACATCTCGAGGATCGAACGAAGGCGATGACGGCCTACGAGGCGTCGATTTCGGCCGACTCGGGGTACCGGCCGGCGGTCGATGCGCTCGCGCGGGTGCGCGCCGAGGAGCGCGATTGGAGCCATCTCTTGGCGGACCTCGAACGCGAGCTCCGGCTGACCAGCGAGCCGACGCAGCGCATCGCCCTCTTTGCGCGCAAGGCGCAGGTGCTCGAAAGTCAGGACAAACACCGGCAGGCGATTCAGGCCTGGGAGGACGCCTTGGCGATCGACCCGGGGCACCTAGGTGCGCTTCTTGCGCTCGAGCAACTGCATCGGCAGGTCGGCGCCTGGGAATCCCTGTGCGCGGTGTACTCGACCCAGGCGGAGGTGCTCGAGGATCCCAACGGCCGGGTCGCCGCGCTCTACGAGCTGGCGCGCCTGCAGGAGCATCAGGGGCTCGGCGAGTACGAGGACATCGTCGGCGCGTATCGGCGCGTCCTCGAGATCGCCCCTGCGGACCTTGGCGCGCTCCTCGAGCTGGAGCGGCTCGCGCTCGGCCGCGGAGACCTGGAGCTGGTCCGCGAGGTCGACGCGCTGGTCGCGCGTTCGGCACAGGACCCCGCCGTGGCCGCGGCCCACCGGGCGCGCTTGGCCGAGCTCATGGAAGGCGCCGAGGACACCGAGGCGATCGAGCAGTTCCGGGCGGCTTCGACCGCCGACCCCTACCACATTGGCGCGGCGCGTGGGCTTACGCGCGTTGCCCAACAAACCGACGACCCAGCCGCGCTGGTCGACGCGCTTCGACGGGAAGCCGAATCCGAGCGCGACGCGAAAGCCGCGGCCGACCTCTACGTACAGAGCGCGCGGGTTCGCCTGGAACGGGTGGGCGACCACGACGGGGCCAGGCGAGACTTCGAGCACGCGCTCGAGCTCTGGCCGGATTCCGCCGAGGCCTCGGATGGTCT
>JBLYYU010000420.1:0-3002 GCA_048550275.1 Polyangiales bacterium | reverse complement strand
TCAGCTCGTCGGTGACGACTACATCCTGAACTTCACGGGCGACATGCTCGGCAAGGTCGCACTGCCCGGCGGCGTACAAAAGCTCGAACACCTTCGTGACACCGGCGCCGCCCGAAACGCGGGGACACACTACCAAATCAAGCTGGCTGATACGTCGCGCGGGAACATCCGAATCGGCGACTTCACGGTCTTCTTCGAGTTCGTCTCCGCACCGCCGATCACGCCCAAGCCGCAACTGCCGGCCGCCGTTCAGCGCGGCTTCGTCAAGAACATCGATTGGACGTTCACGACCTGGGTCATCTTCTCGTACATGGTCTTCTTCGGCTTCATCATCTACATGGAGAACGCCGATTGGAAGGTCGACAAGGGGATCCAGGAAGTCCCTGAAAGCCTCGCGCGCCTGGTCTTCGAAGCACCGATCGAGCCACCGACGGTGGAAGAAGAAGTCCAAGAAGGCGAGGGCGAAGAAGAAGAACAACAGAAGGCTGAAGGGAAGGCCCCGGACAAGAAGCCATCGAAGCCCGCGGGCGGAGAGCCTTCCGCCGGGGAACAAGCGGGGGCCAGCGCCGAAGGCCGCGCCCGCATCGCGCAAGAGGCCGCCGCACAGGCGGAAGCCATGTTGCTCGGCGCGCTCGGCGGATCGGACGGCGCGCTCGGCGACGTTCTCTCCGGCGGAGCCGTCACCGGGAACGCGGCCGATGTCTTGGCCCAGGCATCGGGAGTCGGTGTCGCGACCAAGAGCGAGGCCGGCACGTTGCGCACGCGAAGCGGCGGAGGCAGCGGGCAGAAAGCGGGCCTCGGCTCCCTCAAGAAGGGCAAGGGCGCCGGCAAGGCAGCGACAGAGGGCAAAGAGGTCAAGGAGCGTGAAGTCCGCGGCCGCGTCGGGCTCAACAGCGGCGGCGACGTCGGTGGCAGCGGCGACTTCGACCAGGCGCTGGTGCAGAGGCAAATCAAACAACGCCTCAAGTCGATCACCCGCTGCTACGAATCCGAGCTCAGGAAGAACCCGAGCCTCGCCGGCAAGGTCACCGTCACGTTCACCATCCAAGAACGTGGCAATGTCACCAACGCCAAGGCCAGCGAGAATACGACCGGCAGCCCGGCCGTCGCTGACTGTGTGACCAGGACCATCAGCCGCTTCCGCTTCAACCCAGGGCCGGACGGAGGCAGCGTGACCTTCAAGTATCCCTTTGTTTTCCAGCCACAGAACTAATTTCGACAGACACGCACTTTTCTTGCTTAACTGTATTACAGGTCCATTGACATGGATATCGTCCGGCGTATAATCGCCGCAAGTTTTGGGGATCGTTGATGTTTAGACGAATGGGGACCGCGGGTTTTGCAATTTTGGCGGCATTGCTCGCCGGAGGAAGCCTAGGCTACGCCGTGGCCCAGGATGACGGCGGCTCCGAAGTCGACGTCATCAAGGTCGCGCCGATCGGCAACGCCAACGAAAAAGCGACCCTTTCGCCGGCCGCTCAGGCCAAGGCCGCGGCGGCCGCCGTCGAGAACGCATCGGCGAGTTGTGGCGCTCAGTCGCAGGCGCATCAGAGCGCGAAACGCGACAGCGACATCATCCGCGCGACTTGTCTCGAGGACAAACTCGACCAGTGCAACGCAAACCTTCAGAGCATGAAGCGGCGTCAGTCCGCGCTCAACGAGGCCATCTCCAAAGGCGATGCCGGCAGTAGCAATCACGAGCTCACGGTCATCGGCGTCCTCTCGCAGAAGTTCAAGATGTTGGCGCAGGCTGCAAACCAGTGTGTGGGGCAGGACCTCTTCGACACGGGAGACACCCAGGTCAAGGAAGAGGTCGACATCTTTGCGCCCGACGAAGAGCCAAACATCATCGTTCCGGTACCGGACTGGCCGATCCCATTCATCCCGCCACCAGTCAGTGGAGTGAGCTAACGAGCCGAATGGTTTTCTTATGGACGGGGGGAACGAGGGATCATGCGCTACTGGTCGAAGTTAGAGCTCGCTCTGGCTTTAGTAGCCATCTTGTGCACGGCGTTGCTGACGGCAACGGCCGACGCGCAGGGCTTTAGCGACAACCGCGCTGGGCGAGAAGGCCCCGGCTTCAAAGCCGGACGGCTGGTGCTGCACCCTGGTGTCGCGGTAGCCGGCGGCTGGGATTCGAACGTCTTTCTCGAGAACCAGAACCCAGATCAATCGTTCATCCTCCGCGTCACGGGCTACCTCGACATCGCTACCGAAGGCTCGGACCGACAGGCCGAGGGCGAGTCCAAAAAGGCGGAACCCCAGAAAATCCAGTTCCGCGGTGGCCTCGGCGCGGACTACTACCACTTCTTCACCGACCGCATTCCGGACAACGTCGGCGCCGACGCCCACATCAATTTTGCCTACAACCCCTCGAAGGTCTTCAGTCTAGTCATCAATGACATCTTCACCCGCACCGTGCGTCCGTTCGCAAACGCGAACACTCTCCAGGGGAGCACGATCAGCTACGGGCGAAACATCAACACGGCCACGCTCGACCTAATCGGTCGCAGCAAGAGCCAAGTCCTCGAAGGCAGGGTCGGCTACACGAACCACCTCGAATTCTTCGATGCGAACATCTACGGCTACGGCAACAACATGACCCATCGGGTCCCCGCCTCGCTGAGCTGGCGCTTCTTCCCAAGCTCCGCTCTGGTGTACGAGTTCGAATACGCCAATCAACAGTTCGCGAACCCGGACGAGATTCTGGCCTCGCCGACGCTGCTCTCGAAGAACAACCGGGTCGGCAACCTCATCGGCTACAACGGCGCGATCACCGAGCGCTTCTCACTCACAGCCATGGTCGGTTACGCCGCCGGGTTCTACAAAATCGGCGAGGACTTCGACGACGTCATCGCTCGCGTAGACCTCCGCTGGCAAGCCCTGCCTTCGATCTTCCTCGGCCTGGGTTACCTCCGAGACGTTCGCCCATCTTTCATCGGCAACTTCGTCTTGATCAACCGGCTCCACGCGACGGCCCGCTTCGTGCTTCTCGGAGCGCT
>JBLYYU010000419.1:0-4383 GCA_048550275.1 Polyangiales bacterium | reverse complement strand
TACGGCGAGACCAAGGGCTCGCTCCTCGCCCTCTCGCTTTCCGACGGACGCGAAGTCGCTCGGGCCGAAGGCGGGGCCGGTTTCTCGGCCACCCCCGTCACGTTCCGAAGCTTCGGCGGCGCGCTTTCGAACGGCGGGCGCTTTTTGTTTCTCCGGGTCAACTAGCCCCGTGAAATCGACGCGGTGCGCCGACCACGGGGCCTTGCGACCGGGCGTCTAGTCTCGTCCGGCAACCAGCGGGTAGACCACGCCTCCGATGGCTCCGCCGACGATGGGGGCGATCCAGAAGAGCCAGAGCTGCTTGAGTGCCCAAGGCTCGGCGAAGATGGCGGTGCCAGTGCTTCGCGCGGGATTGACCGAGAGATTGTCGACCGGAATGCCGATCAAGTGGATCAGCGTCAGGCACAGCCCGATTGCAACCGGCGCAAGGGCTGCAGGCGCGCGCTTGTCGGTCGCACCGAGAATGACGAATAGAAAGGCGAACGTGAGAACGATCTCCGCGGTGAGCGCGGCAGCCATCGAGTACCCGCCGGGAGAGTGCTCGCCAAAACCGTTCGATGCGAAGCCACCAGCTTGAAACCCGTCTTGGCCCGAAGCGATGAAGTAGAGCACCGCCGCGCCCGCGATTCCGCCGAGCACCTGAGCGATGACATACGGGAGGAGCTCGGACGCCGGAAAGCGCTTCCCGACCAGCAGACCGACCGAGACCGCAGGGTTGAGATGACAGCCCGAGATATGCCCGATGGCGTAGGCCATGGTCAGAACCGTGAGGCCGAAGGCGAGCGAGACCCCGAGCAAACCGATTCCTACCTCGGGAAATGCCGCCGCCAGAACGGCGCTCCCGCACCCCCCGAACACCAGCCAAAACGTCCCGATGAACTCCGCCGCAACCTTGTTTCCGAGTGTCATGCATCCTCCTTCGCCCGATGCGCCGGGCGGCCGGATACTCTCACCGAGCGGCAGGCATGTAAACTGTCCGCCCGACTCGGCACCGCGCGGGTCGACACTGTTCTTGTGTTCCGTGGTCGATCGGGTTGGTCATGGTGGTTCTCGCGCTGCTAGCCTGTTTGTGGGGTGGCACGGTTTAGATTGCGATATCAGGCGACCAACCTCGAGCTTCGGCCCGGGGAGTTTGCAATTGGTCGGAGTTCGGCGTGCAACCTTGCCGTAGCCGATGGCCTCGTGTCGCGTAAGCACGCCGTGCTTCAGGTCGCGCCGGATACCGTCGTTGTAAAGGACCTCGGAAGCCGAAACGGGGTCGCCGTCAACGGCGCTCGGATCGAAGGCGAGTGCCCGTTGAAGCACATGGATCGGGTCTTCATCGGATCCCAAGAGCTGGTGCTGATCGACGCGGACAAGATGAACGACCGGGCGACCACCGACCGACACGTCGCGTGCGAAGTCTGCGGCGCGATCAACGGCATCGCCAAACGGTACTGCGGCGACTGCGGGGCGCGCCTCAAGTCCGACGCAAGCGCGACCTGGAAAGAGCCGAATCGCCAGAGCCAGCCCGGCCGGCCAGCGCGGATCTCCTCGGTGGAGGTTCCGCTTGCGGACCGAGAATGGGGCGGCTCCGAGAATACGCACACCGCGCGGGCGCTCGACGTGCTCGGGAGCATCGCATCGAAAGCGATTACGATGGGACGCTTCGACGAAGCGGAACGCATCCTGATCCCGCACCTCGACGCGCTCCTCGAACGCGCATTGCGAAACCGTCCGCTGAGCGATTCGAAGAAGGACGACCAAGACGCGATTTTCGCGACAGCGACCAAGTACGCACTGCAACTCGCAGACGGCCTTCAAGACAAGAGGTGGATCGACTGGGTGTTCCGTATGCACACGGCGACCGCGCGTTTGACGACGGCGGAAACCATCGAGGCGCTGCACAACGTCGTTCGAAAGCAGGAGTACAACCGGCGCAAGTACGTGCGCGCGTACCTGCAACTCGTTCAGAACCGCGCCGGCGACTACGGCCCTTCGGAGCGCTTCCTCGTCGGTCGACTCGAGGGTCTTGCTCAAATGATCTTGGCACGTTGATTCGGGCGAGCCGCTAGGTCGAGCTCGACGACTTCGACGAATTCAATCCCTACTGCTCCGCCACCCGCAACACGCTGAGCATCGCGTCGCGGTGAACGTGATCGAGCGCGATTGACGCGCTTCCCGTGATCGCGTCCGCCGTTGCGTTCGGCATGATCCAGACGCCTCGATCCGCTTCCATGCGCGCCGGCAGCTCGGCAAGCGGCAGGTCGATCATGTTCTTACCGTGCCGGATGTACGGAATATGGCCTGTGAGCTCCGCCGGACCTTCGCGCGTCCAGACACTGACGGAGCGCCTCTCCGAATAGTACTGGCTGGCGGTGAAGTAGAGGTCGACGACGTACACGGTGTCCTCTTCGGCGCTCACGTCTCGGGCGGCGCGAGATGACGCCACCACAGGTTCCGCCCCGGTGAGCACGGGACCGCTCGGGTCTAGCGCCGGAAAGTCCAGGAGCAGGCCCAAGACCCCGACGGCGAAAGCGAGATTCCGAATCGGCCGGCTCTTCACGAGGGTGCTGGTTCGCGCCAGGAGCACCGCCGCATATGGTGCCAGTGGGATCAAGTAGAGGTCCTTCTTGGTTTCCGACACGGAGAGGATTACGAAGATCACCATCCCGCTCACGGCGAGCAGCCTATCGAGCGAGCTGATGGCACGGCCTCTGGCCGCCAAGACAGCCACGGAGATCCATCCTCCCAGAGTCACGAGCCCGACCAGCGGCAACTGTCGAAGCCAAACCTCGAAGTAGAAGTACCAAGGGCCCGTGGACCAGGGCTGAGCGCTCAGAATCTGATCGTGCACGTGGAGATCCCAAGTGAACTCCATGAACACGTCTGGCTGCGTTGCGTACTGGTAGATGTGCCAAGGCCCCGCAACGAGCGCGAAGACAGCCAAGAACACCATCGCACCCAGCCATACGCGAGCGCTGGCAAGCGCCTTGCCGCGAGTCTCGATCAGCAGCCAAACCGCGAATCCGATCACGGCAAACAACCCGACCAAGCTCTTGAGCATGAACGCAGCGCCCGTGAGCATTCCCGCCATCGCGTACCAGCCGAGGTAGCTCCGGCCATCGCAGGAGTGCCGCCAAGCTCGAAGCAGCGCGAGACTCGACGCGAAGACGAAGAGCGTCACCGGGACTTCCATGTACACGCGACGGGCATATTCGAACCAAATCGCATTGCCGAGGAGAAACAGGACCGCGAGCACGCCAGCGACGGTGTTTCCGTTCGGTCTGCGGGCGGCATCGAATGCGAGGAGGGTGGTTACCCATGCGCAGAGTATCGCCGGGAGTCGCAGCGTCAGGATCCAATCGGAAAACACGGCCTGTACCGCTGCCATCATCCAGTAGAAGAGCGGTGGCTTGTCGAGAAACGGAACGCCGTGAATCCGCGGATTCAGCCAGTCCCCCGTTCGGAGCATCGTTCGACCCACGTCGGCATAGAGCGCGTCGTTGTCCAGCGGAAGGGCCCCGACCCAGGCAAACGCCAGGAGCCATGCGGCGGCGGCGGTGAGGACCAAAGCGCGCTCTGTCCAAGCAGCGCCGTCTCTTTTGTTCATTGCATCCATTCGATCAAGACCTCCTTGGACTGCGGCAGCTCTATTCGGGTCCAGACTTGTCCGGCGATTCGGATCTCCGATGCCTCGGTGCGCTCACCGTCAACCCGCACCTCTACCGATCCAGGAACGAGGAGGGCGACGCCGACGCCGCCCGTGATGGCGTGCAGCCTCCTCGAACCAAGTACCGCGATCTGCGTATCTCGCAGGGCTCGTTGATGCCGGAGCCAACGGCCCGCGTTCCAGACCGGCACACCCCGCGAGCGACTCGCCTCGAGCAAGGCGCGCTGCCAGCGCCCGTCGGTTTCGAAACGCCAGGCGGGGTGATGGTTGACTGTGATTGGATGCGGAGGATCGGAGAGGCTGCGATCGACGAAATCCTGAGTGACCTCGATCATCTCGTCGACGCTCATCGCCTCGTACCCGAATCGCGGCGGAAGGAGCACGTGGTCGTCGACTTGGGTGCCCTGCTGCCAAATCGGCAGTACGCCCCCGTCCTCCCGGATGAATCGAAGCGCGAACCCGCTTCCGTTGAGATACCCCAGCTTCCCTTCCCCCAGGAACGCCAACGACATGTAGTCCAAGTTCAGTGCGAAGCCGGCATTCGCCTGGTGCTCCGCCATGTCCGTGTAGCCTTGCCAGCGAAGATGGTGATTGCGCACGGTCACGGCCTTCTCCCCGTAGTGCTGTTCGAACGCTGCCGCCTGGTCGGCGAGTATGGATGCGTAGGCGTCTTCCGAAACGCCGAGCAGATTCGGATGGACACCGAGCTCGACTTGGTCCGTGGCCCGCTC
>JBLYYU010000418.1:0-7252 GCA_048550275.1 Polyangiales bacterium | reverse complement strand
CGGGTTGGAGACGCCGATTTCTTCGACTTTTGTTGCACTCTCCGAGGGTCGCATTAGCTCGGAAGGTGCTATTCAGGCGCTGATGGAGAGGCGTGTAGGCAAAGAATGACCGGCAATCAGGATTTGGTGTACTGGAGCTTTCCCACGCGCGTGGTCCTCGGCGAAGGAGCTGTAGCTCAGTGCGGCAACGAGGCGCACCTGCTCGGAGCCGAGCGCGTGCTTCTGGTTTCGGACCGTGGCGTCGAGCAGGCCGGCTTGCTCGAACCGGTGCGCGTCGCGCTCGACGCCGCCGGGCTTCCGCACGAAACCGCCGTCGACATCTCGTCAAATCCGCTCGAGGCCGAGGTGCTGGGCGTCGCCCGCGTGTTCACGGATTTCAAGGCCGACCTGATCCTCGGCGTGGGTGGCGGGAGCGTCATCGATGTCGCGAAGCTCGTCCGCCTCGCAGCCACGCATTCGGGCCCGCTCGCGGACTACGACGACGCCATCGGCGGGAGCAAGAAGATAAAAGGTCCGCTCCCTCCAATGATCGCGATACCGACGACCGCCGGAACCGGGAGCGAGGTCGGGCGAAGCGGCGTCGTCACCATCCAGGCCACCAACCGCAAGACGGTGATCTTCTCGCCCCTGCTCTTGCCGGAAGTCGCGATCTTGGATCCGGCGATGACGGCGACCATGCCTGCGGGCATGACGGCGGCGACGGGCATGGATGCGCTCACGCACTGCATCGAAGCGTACTCTGCAATCGGCGATCACCCGATGGCCGATGCGATCGCGCTCGGCGGAGTTCGGCTCTGCCATCGCTCTCTGAGAACAGCGACGGAAGACGGGAACGATCTCCAGGCCAGAGGGGACATGCTCAAAGCCGCCATGATGGGGGCCGTCGCGTTCCAGAAAGGGCTTGGCGCCTGCCACTCGTTGGCGCACCCGCTCTCGACCGAGCTCGGGATGCACCACGGGCTCGCGAACGCGATCTGCCTGCCCGCCGTGCTGGACTTCAACCGCGCGGCGATTCCCGAACGAATCGCGGAGATCGCCAGGCAGCTCGGTGTTCGTGGAGGCGACGAAAGCACCCTGGCGTTTGAATGTGCTGGGGCCGTCAGAGCTCTGCGAAAGTCGATCGGTCTTCCCTCGGACCTCCGGTCGCAGGGAATCGACGAAACGCAGCTTCCGAAGCTAGCCGCGCTCGCGTTCGCGGACGCTTGCCACGAGCTCAACCCCCGTCGTTGCACCGAGGACGACCTGCTCGCCCTCTACAAGGCGAGCCTCGACGATGGCTAGGCGGAGAAAGGGCAAGCTGGAAACCGTCTCCAAGCTGCTCAAGGGCGTCTACCCAGCGCCCGATCAACTCGAAACCGCAAAAGTCTTTGCCTGGTGGAGCCGCTCGGTGCCCCCGCGAATCCTCGCGCACGCCCGCCCTGTGCGGTTGTCACGGGGTGTTCTGACCGTGAACGTGAGCTCATCGGTATGGGCCAATGAGCTTCACTACCTGAGCGACGATCTTCTTACCCGCATCCGCGCCACCTCTCCGTCGAGCGCTGTGCAGAAGATTCGTTTCCAAGTGGGGCCCTTGCCCGACATCCCGAAGCGTCTGCAAGCCCCGCCCCCGCCCGCCGAGCCGGTTCGGCTGGCTTCTCTTCCTGAAGAGCTCGGACGGGCCTTGAGCCGAGTCGAAGACGACGAGCTGCGAAAGACGATCGCGGAAGCGGCTACGACGAGCTTGGCGAGAGAGCGCTTGGGAAAGGACTGACCCGGCCAGTGTCAGCGCCGCGCAGCGCTGATCATCGCATCGAGGACCTCTGCCCTCTCCGCAGACGCCAGGCGCTTGCGAACATCGTTTGGCAAGACGAGCGTCACCTGGCCGGCTTTGCGCTCCGTGAGCAGCGCTAGGCTGACCCCCAAGGCATCAGCGATCCGTGTCATCAACTCGATGCCGGGGTCGGTGACCTCTGCGTTCTCGAGCCGAGCGATCGTGCGCCGGGAGACGCCCACCTTCTCGGCAAGCTCCAATTGGCCGATTCGGTCGCGCAGCTCTCGGAGCAGAGGAAGGTTGGCGGAAATGACGTCGATCGAGGGCATGGGCAGACAATATCGTCCGTCAGGCCGCCGAACAAGGCCGCTATTGTCGCTGCAAGCCTTCGGCAAGGTCGGAGACGAGCGCGCGAACCGAGGCGACCGCTGCGCTGACGCTCTGAGCGTCTTCGATCGTACCGACCACGGCACTCCCGACCACGACTCCATCGACGTGCGGCGCCACGACGCCCACGTCTGCTTTGGTCTTCACGCCGAAGCCGATCGCGATCGGACGGCCGAGCTCGCGCTGTAAGACGGCGGCACGCTCGGATGCGCTCATCAGATCGGTTGCTTTCGAGCCGGTCACACCGGTCATCGACACGTAGTAGATGAACGACGTCGCTGCCTCGGCGGCCTGTCTGATGCGTTCCGGGTCGCTGGTCGGCGCGACCAGCGGCACGAAATCGAGGCCTCTCGCGATTGCCGGCTCGCGCAGCCCTGCGCTTTCCTCCGGAGGGAGATTGACGACGAGAAAGCCGTCTGCGCCGGCGTCTGCGGCATCGTCGACGAGCTTCTGTTCGCCGTACGCCAGAATCGGATTGTAGTAGCCGAAGAGCAGAATCGGCACGTCGGTTCGAGCGCGAATCACGCTCACCGTGTCGACCACCTTGGCAAGCGTCGTGCCTCCCTGTAAGGCGCGTTCCGCCGCGCGCTGAATCGCGGGACCGTCGGCGGTCGGATCGCTAAACGGCACACCGAGCTCGATCACGTCGGCCCCCGCTTCGGCCGCGGCGACGACGAGGTCCGCGGTGGCTTCGAGGCTGGGATCGCCAGCGCAGATGTAGATCACTAGCGCGGCGCGGTTTTCGTTTCGCGCGTGTTCAAACGCGTCGGCAATACGGCCCACCTGCGCTAGCCCCTTTCCCCGAGCTTTTCGAGCACCGTTTCGAGATCCTTGTCGCCGCGCCCGGAGAGGCAGACCAGGATGTCGGCGTCCGGGCCGAGCTCCTTGGCCACCGTGGGCAAGTAGGCGATCGCGTGACTCGTCTCGAGCGCCGGAATGATCCCCTCGGTGCGGCAGAGCTGTTGAAACGCGTCTAGAGCAGCATCATCGGTCACGGCCCCATAGGTCGCGCGCCCCGTGTCCTTGAGCCAAGCGTGCTCCGGACCGACGCCGGGGTAGTCGAGGCCGGCGCTGATCGAATGCGCTTCGACGATCTGGCCGTCCGGAGTCTGGAGGATGTAGCTCTTCGCGCCGTGCAGAACCCCGACGTCACCCGCGCAGAGCGGGGCCGCGTGCCGGCCGGTGTCGATGCCGTCGCCCGCCGCCTCGACGCCGATCAGCCGAACGGGCTCGTCGTCGATGAAGGCCGCAAAGATCCCCATGGCGTTCGAGCCGCCTCCGACACAGGCCACGACCGCATCGGGGAGCTTGCCAGCCTGTTCGAGCATCTGCGCGCGCGCCTCTTTGCCGATGACCGCTTGAAAATCACGGACGATCACCGGATACGGATGCGGACCCGCCACGGAGCCGACGCAGTAGTGCGTGGTGCGGACGTTCGTGACCCAGTCGCGCAGGGCCTCGTTCATCGCGTCTTTGAGCGTTGCCGAGCCGGAGGTGACCGAATGGACCTGCGCTCCGAGCAGCTCCATGCGTCGAACGTTGGGCGCTTGGCGCCGCACGTCCTCCGCGCCCATGTAGACCTCGCAGGGCAGCCCCATCAGCGCGCAAACGGTCGCGGTCGCCACGCCGTGCTGGCCGGCGCCGGTTTCGGCGATGATCCGAGTCTTGCGCATCCGCTTCGCCAGCAAGATCTGGCCGATGGTGTTGTTCACCTTGTGGGCACCGGTGTGGCAGAGATCTTCGCGCTTGAGCCAGACCCGGGCGCCAACCTCCTCACTCAGTCGGGCGGCCAAGTACGTGGGCGTCTCCCGGCCGACGTACTTGGAGAGCAAGGCGTCGAGCTCGGCCTGAAAGGCCGGATCACGCCGGGATTCTTGGTAGGCCTGCGTGAGCTCGTCGAGCGCGGGCATCAAGGTTTCGGCGACGTAGCGCCCTCCGTAGGGCCCGTAACGTCCGGAAGCCGGTTCGGGGGGTTGCATGAGGCGCGCAACGTAGCGCATAGGAGAGGCCGGCGCATGCATACGAACGAGCCGAACGAAACCAGCCCTCTCCCACTCGACCGGACCGCCTACGAGCGCCTGCTGCAGCGAGCCTCGATCCTGCACCACTGGTTCCAGCCGACGATCGAGGGCGCCGAGAACATACCTGCAGAGGGTGGCGGCATGATCGTCACGAACCACGGTCACTTCGGCATCGATTTGATCGTCCTGCTGAGGCTCATCCTCGAGGAGCGAGGCCGTCCCGTCCGATCGCTCGGTGACCGCGTCGTCTTCGCAACCCCGATCTTTCGAGACCTGGCCGGTTACATGGGCGCAATCGAAGGGGAGCCTCAGGCGACGGTGGATCTTCTCAAGGACGATCAACTCGTCCTCGTCTACCCGGGCGGCGCCAAGGAAGCGCTGAGCGAACCGAACGACGCGTACCGATTGCAATGGGAGAACAGCCGCGGATTCATTCGGACGGCGCTCCGCGCCCAGAAACCGATCATCCCAATCGCCGGTCTCGGAAACGAAGAACTCTACGTTCAAGTGGTGTCACAGGAACGGGTTCGACAGAGCGGAGTCGGACGCCTGATCAGCCAGCTCCTCGGCGACAAGTACGTGATGCCCATCTACATGGGCCTCGGCGCCCTGCCCTTTCCGACCGAGCTCCATTACATCGTCGACGAACCGATCTACCTTCCGTACGGCCCCGAGGCGGCCGAGGACCCAGAGATCGTCGCGGAGCTGCACGAGCAGGTCACCGAAGCGACGCAGAAGCTGATTTACGAAGGATTGGACAGACGCAGGCAGGCTGAGGCGGAAGCCAACGCTGACGCTGGCGCTGACACCGACGCCGACACTGCCACTGCCACTGACGCTGACACTGACGCTGGGTCTGATGGTCGGTCTGTTCGGCTGGCTACGTGATATAGTCAGCGCCGAACACGGCATGCAGTCAAGACTCTACCGGAGAACGTTCACCAAGTTGGGGGTGCTGACGGGAGCAAGCGCTCTGGTGCTTCCCGCTTGCGGCGACGCGGCGCCGCCTTTGGGTGACGTCGTGCGGCTCGACGAAAAGGAGCGGGCGCTGCTGGGGCGGTTCGCAGAGGCCTATCTCCCGACGGACGGCACCTCGCTGAAACCTCTGTCCGAGGTGCCCGTCGTCGACAACATCGAGCACGCGTTTTCTTTCATGGACGCTCCGATCCTCGAACAGGTGCGCATCGGGCTCAAGCTGTTCGACTACGGCGCCGTTTTGATCGGTTTCCATTTCGCGCGCTTTTCGAATTTGTCGATCGAGCATCGTCTGGACTACATCCGGCGGTGGGAAGACGGGGCGGATATTCAGCGCGGGATCTCCACCATGCTGAAGAAGCTAGTCTGCTACGGCTACTGGAAGGACATCGAGGCGGGTCGGGCGATTGGGTACCCGGGGCCGGTGTCGGAGGCAGGCGGCGTGCCGAGTCTGGGCAACGCGCCGATGCCCAAGGTCCCACTCTGATGAGAGCGACGGCGGAGCAAGCAAGCGGATGAAGGCAGGACTGCCCGTATTGAAGGTAACGCAGCCGGAAGAGATTCCGGATGCGGGCCTGCAGCTCGATGCGGACGTAGTGATCGTCGGCTCTGGCGCTGCCGGCGCCGTCAGCGCCTACGAGCTGACTCGCTCAGGGGCGAAAGTGGTCGTGCTCGAGGCTGGCCCGCACATCCCGTCGAGCGAGTTCCAAGAGCACGCGACGACAGCGCTCGAATCGCTGTACGAGGACCACGGGAATCAACTGAACAGCACCGGCGACCTCGCCATCCTCCAGGGCAAGTGTGTCGGCGGTTCTACGGTGGTCAACGCTGCAGCTTGTTTCCGCGTACCCGATCAGGTTCTCGAAGACTGGCGGCGGGAGCACGGCCTCGACAACCTTTCGCCAGAATCTCTGGCGCCGTACTTCGAGCGCGTCGAGCGGAACCTCTCCGTGCACCAGAACGCACCTCACGAGGTCAACTACAACGGCCGGCTGCTGATCGAAGGCGCTAGGAAGCTAGGCATCCCCGCGGAGCCGATCTCTCGGAACATCAAGGACTGCGCGCTGAGCGGTCATTGCATCTCGGGCTGTAAGACTGATCGTAAGCAATCGATGCTGGTCACCTACTTGCCCTGGGCCAGCGAGCTCGGCGCGACCGTTCTTTGTCGCACGCGAGCCGAGTCGTTCGAGGTCAGCGGCCGACGTATCACCGCGGTTCGCGCACTGGCCGCCGATGCGAGCGGTGTACAGAAGGAAGTGGTCGTTCGTGCCGGGCTCGTAGTCATCGCTGCCGGCGCCGTGCAGACTCCGCTCCTTTTTCAGAAAAACCAGATTGGCAACAGCAGTGGTCAGGTGGGGTACAACTTCGCCTGTCACCCCTCGCTCGCGGTCTTCGGTGAGCACCAACGGGACGTGTTCGCCTGGTCGGGCGCCACGTTGAGCGCACATGCCGGAGATTTTCACAACCCGCTGAAAGGCGGCTACCTGCTCGAAGCGGGGATGGTCGGACCGGTGATCACCAGTAGCTGGGTGGACGGAGGCCTCGGTCGTGACTTCGCCGAGTTCATGGAGAACAGCAAGCGGTTCCAAGCTGCCGTGACCTTGATCCACGATCACAACGTCGGCCGTGTCTATCTCGACGGCGAGCGCAAGCGGATCGACTACGACCTCGATGACCGCGACTTCGAAGCGACTCGAGAAGCCCTACGAGGGACGGCTCGGATCTTCTTCGCGGCTGGGGCACGCCGCGTGTACCTGCCCACCACGCGCCGAACGACCATCGAAAGCGCCGATCAAGTCGACTCGGTCATCAACAGCCTCGAGAACGGGAAGCACAAATACCGGATGAGCTCGTACCACCCCCAAGGGACGATGCGCATGGGGGCGGACCCCGAAAAGAGCGTGGTCGGGCCAGACGGGCGTTGCCACGATCTCGACAATGTCTACGTGCCGGACGCGAGCCTGTTCCCGTCGTCACTGCTGGTGAACCCGCAGATCACCGTCTACACACTGGCGAGCTACATCGCGGACCGAATGCTCGAGCGCGCTTGAGCACGGCCCCGGTTGAGCGTCGCCGCTAGGGTGACTTCACCATCCGGCTGAAGCACCAAACTCCGCCG
>JBLYYU010000417.1:0-4672 GCA_048550275.1 Polyangiales bacterium | reverse complement strand
TCTACGCTCATGCCGGCGACGAAGATCAAACCGGTGATCTGTCCGACCCAGAGGAGCATGCCCTGCGAGGTCGATTCCGGTGCCGGGTGGCTGACCTCGGCGGCGTACTGGAAGCCAAGAGGGCCTGCACTCATGATGAAGAAACCCAGGATGAACGCTGCCGCGAGATTGATCGCGTAGATCGTGTCCGGATCAGACGAGAGGCTTCCCGCAAAGGTCAGCCCAAAGATCCCGGGCACCATTCCGGCCATGCAGATCACGAGGAAAACCTTCCGCTTGCGAACCCTGTCGGAAAGGATCGGCAAGATCGTCGCACCCAGGATCCCCCCGATCAGCATCAGGCCGCCGATCAAACCGTCTGAATCCTGCACCCCGGCGTGCTCCGCAATGGAGTCGGTCATGGAGCTGACCGCGTTGAAGATCCCCAGCCCTACGAAGAACAGGAGAAGCGTGATCCGCATGTCCCTTTGTTTCAGAATGTGCTTCACGCCTTTGATGAAGGAATGCCTTTGCAGAGTTTCTACCGAGGGCGGCGTGGGCGGCTTTTCCCTTAGCAAAAGCAGGGTGAGGACCGCAATGCCGAAGGTTAGCCAGCCGTAGGTCAGAAGCATGCTCTCGAATCCGCTGCCGTAGCCGGGTTTCGCGGGATCGGAGCCCACCAGCATAGGCGTCACGAGCATCGCGATGATGATCCCGATGTATTGGGCGAGCGCCGAGAAGCCGGCCGCCATGCCGCGTTCTCTCAGCGGGAACCATCGCACGGACACGGCGGTGACCGCATTGAGGATGAACGGCTGTGCGACGGCCAAGCCTACCTGGGCGACCACGACGGCGGTGAAGCTGTCTGCGAACATGCCCTTCATCAAGCCCGCGGCGCCGGCAAGCAAGGCACCGAATGAGACGCCTACGCGGATGCCGTACGTGTCGATCACGTACGATGCTGGAAAGCTCATGACGATGAACACGAGCATGTAGACCATCGCGAGGAAATCGATGTTGAAGAAGGACGAGGGATCGAACTGCCCCTCATAGAAGACCTCAGCGGGCCTCGCGACCGCCGCATGTGCCAGCCATTGGATCTGCACGACCATGTTGATCAGCATGAAGACGAGCAGGACTATCCAGCGATAGGGGTAGACTTTCGGGGTATCGGTCATTCGGCCTCCGCAAGAATCGCGATGAGAACCGATTTCAGGTCGTCGTACAATCCGTTCAGCCGTTCAGCCGGAAGCTCCTGGGCGAGCTTGACCGTTCCGCTTCCGGCTTCGCAGGCGATGAGCGCCCGATTCATGATGAGTTGTGGGTCTGATTCGGGATGCACGAGCTGAGCCGCGGCGCTGATCGCCTCGGCCACCCGAAGCGTGTCTTGCCGATTGAGGGCTCGCAGCTCCGGCGAACCGTCGACCGAGCGCCAGATATCGAGAAACGCGGGGTTGTTTTGGTGGTGCGCGACCATGTGGTCCACGACGTTTCCGACAGCCTCTTTCATGCTCTGCTGGCTGGGGGCCTTGGCGAGCGCTTCGAGCTCCGCGCCGAGCAAACGGCCGAGCTCCGAGGTGTACCCCTCCCAGAGCTGACGCACGATCGAGAGCTTGTTGGGGAAGTACTGGTACACGGAAGCGATCGGCAGGTTCACCTCGCGCGCGATTTCCCGCACCGAGACCTGCTCGTAGCCCTTCTCGTGAATGAGGCGTAGTGCCGCAGCCAATATCGCCTCGAACTTCTCTCGGCTGCGAGCCTGCTGCGGAACGCGGGTCAGATCGGTCGTGCTGGCGGCGGTACGTTCGATGTCCATCGCTCAGTAGCCGTCCATTCCTTCGGGGATTCGACCGGCCGCATAGCTTTCGGCTGCGCGCTTCTGGTCCTTGCGAAGCCGGCCACCAGCGATGTAGCGAACCCAGCCGGGCACCTTCCGGATGCGATGGCCGCTCGCCTGCGCGACGACGAAGGCTTTCGCGCACTTCTCGAAGAGCTCCGCGTTGAACACGACTCGGTTCGGCGTCGTGCCCACGCAGATCCGTTGGTCGCCGAAGATCGCGATGTTCGAGCCGTCCTCGATTGCCCCTGAAATGGGAGAGCCTCGGCCGATCCGAACCGGTTTCCCCGCGTTACCGATGTGCCGGGCTTGCTCGTCGAAGAGGGTGGGAATGGGCGCGCCTACAGATGCGAGCGCTGCGGACCAGGGAGTGCGACCGACCAGGACCGCGCCCGCGTCTTTGCGAGAGCGATAGACCGCGGCGTGAAGCCCCGCCGCTTCCTTCCCTTCGGCCTGAAACGACACCCGTCGCAGCTCTTCGCCGTCCGGCAGCGCGAGCAGGAACTCGTCTCGCCCCGGTATCCGCATCGAAAGCGAGTCCCCCGCCTGACCGTAGAGCCACTTGGCCGTCAGCCTCGCCTCGTCCGCTCGCAGGAGCTTGGTGATTTCGTCGGTCATCGTGGCCTCCGTCACGCGAGCCTCATGACGTCTTCGAAGCGGTTCAAAGCGTCGTCGATGACCTCGTCGGTGTCGGCCAGCGAAGTGTAAAGCCTGCTTCCCGCGAGACTGATGATCCCGTGGGCGGTGTAGGCGGCCCCAAACTCTTCCATCATGTGCTTTCGGGGCTTGGCCTGCTTGAGGGTTCGGAGCATCTGCAAGGGCGTGTTGGCATTCAGGAGCATCACTCCCGAAGTCTCGAGATGGACGATCGAACCCTGGTTGTAGGCGACGTAGGGGAGCCCGAGTCGATCAATGATCTCTTCGAGGCCTTTGCGGAGGCGATCGCCGGCGCGGCCCGCGAGCACCGGAGCGTTGGTCTTCTCCATCTCGCGAATCGCGAAGTAGCCCGCTGCGCATGACAGCGGGTTGGCCGAGAGGGTGCCGCCGACCATGGCGCCTTTCTTCGAGCCGCCGATGCCGCCTGCGAGGTTCATCATGATGTCGCGTTTGCCGCCGATTCCACCCGCCATCGGGTAGCCTCCGGTGAGCGCCTTGCCGAGCACCGTCAGGTCCGGAGTGACTCCGAAGTAACCCTGTGCGCCGGAGAGGCCGAGGCGGAAGCCGGTTACTACCTCGTCGAAGATCAGCAGGGTCCCGAATTCGTCGCAGAGCTGTCGCACCTCCTGGTTGAACGTCTTGTAGACGGGCCGAGTGCCGCTCTCCGGACCAACCGGTTCGACGATGATCGCCGCCGTCCCTCCGCGAACCTTGTTCATCATCAGTTTTCGCCGAAGCGCGCTCACGTCGTGTGGGAAGCTCTCTTGTACGCGGGATACGCAGTCGCGCGGAATACCGACCGCGTCTCTTCGCCCGGTACCTGGCACGCGAAGCCCGTAGACCATCTGATCGGACCAGCCGTGGTAGCCGCCGCCCATCTTGATGATCCATTTCTTTCCGGTGTGCGCCCGGGCGACGCGAATCGCGGCCAAGACGCCTTCGGTGCCCGAGCCCAACATGCGGAACATGTCGACCCCAGGCATGTGCTTGACCAGGAGCTCCGCGAGCTTGAACTCGTACTCGTGCATCAGGCCCGTCGTCGGTCCGCAGGTTTCGAGGAGCTCCATGACCTGTTTGCGAACGGGCTCGTAGTTCGATCCCAGCAACGTGGGTCCGCCGGCTTGCAGGAAGTCGATGTAACGGTTGCCGTCGACGTCCGTCATGTGCGCGCCGTTGGCGCCGGTGATAGCCAAGGGGTGGGGGTAGTTGAACGCCAGATTGTGTTGAACGCCTCCGGGGATGACCTTCTTCGCCCGCTCCGACATGCGCTTGGAGCCCTGGCACTTTTCCTCGAAGTACCGCAGCACTTTCTCCATGTTTTCACGGCGAATTGGGCGAATTGGCTGGCTCACCAGGCTATTGAGCTTGGCCATCACCTCGTCGGTGTCGTGCCACTCCGAGATCGCGAAACCGCCCGCCGCGGTCGCATCTGGCTCTTTGGCGCGGGGTGTGGTTTGAGCTTGCATGGTCATCGCTGGGCCTCCTGAGCTTCAACGTCGAACACCGATCGCATCGCATCGCTCACGAGGTCGCGTACGAAAGGGCTCAGGCGTTTGGAATTTGCGTCGGTGCGCGCGAGGAAGAACGCGGCGCACTCGGATTCGAGCTCCGCGACGCGAGTCATCGCCTCCGCCGCGTCCTTGCCGACGCAGACCACACCGTGGTTGCGCATCAGGTATGCGTGCGTGTCGGGCCTAACCGCGCGCGCCACGCGCATCGCCAGGATGCCCGTACCCGATGGTGCGTAACCCACACAAGGGATTCGGGCGCCGAGTGACCGCTGGTGCCGAGGGTTCCGAACATCGAGGGGTTTGGCGAGGAGGGTGTAGGCGCTCGCCACGGGTTGATGGGTATGAACGCTCGCGTCGCAATCGGGTCGCGCCAGGAGTACGCCAGCGTGCAGGCCGGCCTCGACCGAGGCTTCGCGTTCGCCGTCGACCTGCTCCTTGTCCGACAGGCGCACGATGCAGACATCGGCCGCTGTCATCGCGTAGTAGTCCGTCGCGGATGGCGTGACCGCGAAGTGATTCTCGTCCGCTCGCAACGCGACGTTGCCGCCTGTCCCTGCCAGATAGCCTCGGTCGGCAAGGGCTAGACAGGTCGCCCGAACTTCTTCCCTTTTCGCTTCAAACCGCATCCAAAACCACTCCTGGATTCTCGTCGTTCAAACCTGAGCGATGATTAGGTTAGGTTTTATAT
>JBLYYU010000416.1:0-5232 GCA_048550275.1 Polyangiales bacterium | reverse complement strand
TGCGCGTTCTCAACGCCAACGCTGATGGTTCGTCGCACGGTGTGTTCACGGACAAGCCCGGCGTTCTGAGCAACGACTTCTTCGCGAACCTCCTCGACATGGCCAATGAGTGGAAGCCGGTAGCGAACGGCACGTTCGAGGTGCGCGAGCGAGCGAGTGGAAACGTGAAATTCACTGCGACCCGTGTAGACCTCCTTTTCGGCTCGAACTCCCAGCTCCGCGCGATCGCCGAGGTCTACGCAAGCAACGACGGGAAAGAGAAGTTCGTCTACGACTTCGTCAGCGCGTGGACCAAGGTGATGAACCTCGACCGTTTCGACTTGAGATGATCCCCACGTCGACCGGAGGGACAGTGTTTCGGGAAGACTCTGTTCCTAGACTGGGGACGACGCTCGAAACGTCAGCCCTCGCGAAACCGCCCGCAACGACTAGCCCACGACACCATCCGGGGAATTCAACAACATCGTGTCCCGTGGCGTTGCGTGCCGTCCCGTGGCGTCCCGTGGGAAGCGAAAGGTTCGGTGGAAGAGGCGGGCGTCAGTCCTGATGCCCGCCTCGATGGCCGCCGGCGGTCGACGCGCGGCTTCATGCGACCAATCGTCGTAGAGCCGCCCGGCAGCGTGCCTGAGGACCTGCCTAGGTTTCGACGGTTACCCCTTGCCGCTGTTGCTTCCGGTCCGGTGGTCATCGTCGCCGTCCTGCCCGTGACAATCATCGTCTCCGTCGTCGCAGCCGCACTCATGGCCGTCTTGGTCGCCACCGTGGGGTTTGCAGAAAGAACCGCCTTGCTCGAGCTTGCATTCCTCGCCTTGCGGGCAATCGGTGTCGTAATCGCATGCAAAGCCGGACCCTGCGCCCGCAGGAGACTGACTTGTGGCGAGCTCGGACGAGCCGAGACTGGGTTCGCCACAGCCCTGTGCGACTAGGCTTCCAACTGCGAGAAGTGACCATATCAGCCTTGAATGCATAGCCCGCGCCTTGTGAGACTCGGCTCTTTGGCCGGTATGCGGCCCCACAAATGGGACTCGCCTCCCCAAGTGGGCGGCAGCTCGAAAAGCGGCTCGGACTCCTACAACTTCATACAAATGAGCCGGTCTAGATGTCTGCGGACACTAGTTACATAATGGGCGGCTCCATGGCGGTGTCCGAGGCAGCGAGCATGCTCAATAGAGAAGCGGATGAGCTGCGAAAGGAAGAGGTGTCTGAGCTTCGTGACGCAGAGCTCGTGGCGTCACTCCAACTGGGTCGCCCCGAAGCGCGTGCTGCCTTGTTCGATGCCTACGGCGATTACGTGGAACGATTGCTGATCCGTGTTCTGGGACGAGATTCTGAGGTCGAAGACCTTTTGCACGACGTGTTCGTGCAAGCGCTTGCAAACATCGGAAAGCTTCGTGACCCGTCGCGGCTCAAGGCTTGGCTCGCGCGCATGACTGTATTCGTTGCCCGAGGGGCGCTGCGCCGACGTCGACGCGGCAAGTGGCTGGTGTTCATGCCGGCGCAGGAGCTTCCGGAGCAGACGTCCTCGACGACCTCCCATGAGACTCGCGATCTGTTGGACCGTGTCTTCGCGGTACTACGGGGCCTCCACCCCAATGACCGGATCGCATTCTCGCTTCGCTACATCGAAGGCCTGACGCTGCCGGAAGCCGCCGACGCGAGCGGAGTTTCGCTCGCGACGTTCAAGCGCTGGTTGCAGAGGTCGGACAAGGCGTTCTTGGCTCGAGCCGAGCGCAACGATCGTGCCCTCTATGACACCTTGCTCGAAACACCAAGATGGGGGTCGAGTCATGGATGAACGCCTCCGGCAACTCGGCGCAGAGGTCGCGCGAATTCAGGATGAGGCCTCGCCCGACGGGCGTCGCCGGGCGGCGGTTCGGAACCGGCTCTTGCAGACGTCCGAGTCCTCTACGCGGCCGGCCTGGCGCCTTCGGAGGCCCGCTATCGGATTGGGACTGACCGCAGCTGCATTGGTGGCGGCTCTCTTTGTGTGGTTGCGCGGGCCCGGAATCATTGAGTATCGGGCAGGCGCCGCGGGCAGCTCGTCTCGAGTTGACGAGTGGATTGCCGCACCCGTCAATAGCGACCTGCCCATCATGTTTACCGATGGCTCGAGCATCCACTTGAGTCCTGGATCGCGGGCGCGGGTGCGCGAGCTGAGTAAGGTGGGTGCAGCCGTGCAGCTCGAGCGAGGGCAGGCGACGGTCCACGTCGTGCACCGGCATGAGACGCGCTGGTCCGTAGAGGCAGGGCCTTTCGTGGTGCACGTGATCGGAACCCGTTTTTGGGTGCGGTGGGAGCCAAGCGACAAATCGTTCGGGCTTCAAGTGCTCGACGGCAAGGTTCGAGTGGCGGGACCGGGGGGTACGCGAACGGTCACGCGGCGCGATGGGGAGGTGCAGGTGACCCTTGAGGCCCTGGTGGCCGAGCCGGATCCGGAACCCGCGGTGGCGCGGACTCCCAACATGGAGCCGGTACGCCCGGCCGAGACGGTACCCACGACGGAACCGGCGCTTGCGAAGAGAGGGCCCGGAGTCGAGCAGCGGCCGAGGCACGTGGCCGACACGCAAGGGCTTCGGCGCTCCGGGTCTCCCGATTCCGCGCCGACTCGAGCCCAAGCGCCGTCTAGTGCGCCCCGGACCCCATCCTACCGACCACCTTCGGGACGGCTCGAGCTGAAGCTGCCGCCGAAGAACCCAGCCATTGCCGACGAGAGGGCGCCCACTGACGAGCCGCCGCCGATTTCGGAAGCGCCTCCCGCTGCCGAGGCGCCAGCCGACGAGCAAACCGAGTCAGAGCCGGATGTGCCCGAAGCACCTGCGCCCAGTACAGAGCCCGCTTGGAAGGAGCTCGTCGACGAGGGTGCGTACGAGGAGGCGCTTTCCACCCTCAGTACAGAGCAACTCAAAGAGGCGACGCGGCAGGGTGAGGAGAGAGACCTCGTCAACCTCGCGGCTGTTGCGCGCCGCACTGGCGACCCGCGCGCTAGGTACATCTACAGCGTGGTGCGTTCCCGTTTTGCCGGGACTGACGGAGCCGCGAATGCTGCCTTCATGATTGCGCGGATGGAGTTTCATGCAGGCGCTCCCCAGGCGGCCGCGACTTGGCTCGAGATCTATCTCCGCGAGCGACCCGGCGGCCGCTTTTCGCGGGAGGCCGCTGGACGACTCATCGAAGCCTATGTGCGCGCAGAGGATTCTACGAGCGCGAAGGCCGCGGCCGAGCGCTACCTCGCGCTTTACCCCAAGGGCCCTCACGCCGCGCTGGCGCGCTCGACGCTGCAATGAAGGGTGCTTGGGTGATTTTCGTCGCCGTCGTCGTTTGCGGGACTCCCCCGTCGGCGCGGGCTGAGACGCAATTGGCTGCCGAACGTGGCTCCGCTGCAGTTTGCGAAGCGGTTCGAGCGGAGTTTTCGTCAATCGGAACGGCCGTATCGGCGGCCGTCTTGAAATCGAACGAGAGACGGGCGCGAAGAAGCTCGTTTGCAAGTGATGAGGTCGACGCGCTGGTGCTGTGCCGATCCGAGCCCGATCGAATCGACGTCTTCTACCCCGACGGGTCGAGGCTCGGCGCATTCGCATTCTCCGTTTCGACCGAAAACGACGCCGCGGACGCTCCTGTGTACGTGAGCGAGCGCGTACGCGCGGAACGCTTCATCGCGGACGTTCCAGTAGCGATTCCTTTTTCACCGTCACTCTGGTGGATTGGAATCGGCGCAGACGTGTTCTTCTCACCAGGCGGCATCGCACCGCTCGCGCTCATCCGACTGGATGTCGGCTACCGCTTCCATCGGCATTGGTCGGTCGAAGCATTCGCAGCGATTCAGCCGTACATGCGGCGCTTGAACGCGGAGGGACTCGAGACCCGGCTGCGTCTCGATCAGTTTGGAGCCGGGCTTTCGTACCACCCCGTAGTTCGTCCACGGGTGGATCTCGCCCTTGGCGTGCGCGCGGCGGCTGTTCGGCTCGGTGTCTCCGGAACACCGAGCGCGAACGGCGGCGGCCTCAACAGCCAGCGCGACGCCGTGTGGCTAGCGTTTCCGGCAGGTCGCGTGGCCTTGAGCATCGGGCTCACACCAACACTTTGGCTGAAGCTCCACGGCGAAGCTGGGGCAATCCTCCCGCGCGCGGAGGTGTCAGCCGGCGCCGTCGAATTCGGCTCGATCGGCGAGCTGGCTCTAGAGACCGGGATTGGTATGGAGGTACACTTTCGATGACGGTTACCATGAAAGCATCCGTTCTAATTCTAGCGACCATATTCTGCCTCGGTTGCGGCGTCGCAACCGTTCGGCCTTTCGTCGACGCCATCGATGCGGCTGACGGGGGCGCCGGTGGGGCGGGGGGCGCGCCCATCGACGACAGGATGGGCGACTGCGAGTCTGACCTCGATTGCCCCGCGGGCGAGGAGTGTGAGACAGAGGACGGCGGCTCCTTCTGCAGACCCCACGGTGGCGACGGTGGCGACGGTGGCGACGGTGGCGACGGCGGCGACGGCGGCGACGGCGGCGACGGCGGCCGCTCCGGCAGCAACAGCGGCCCAGGCTAAGCGAAGACCCCCAAACGAAGAAGCGGCCGCGCGAACCGGAGCCGTCACAACCAAATGGAGCGGGGAAAGCTGGTGTAGCGGATCGTCGCGATCCGTCTCCCGGTCCGCCCGCTTGTACGCATTTGTAAGGAACCGAGCCGATTTCGGGCGGGCCGGTCACTTGGGAGAGGTGGAGTCCGATGCGATCGGCGCGCGGCCTCCGCAGGAGGAAAAACAATGCCCAAGAAATTCATAGTTTGGTTGCCGGCCCTTGGCATCATGAGCCTGCTCGGCGCGTGTGGCTCCGATAGCGCTGGCAGCAGTGCGGCGACGGTGCAGGAGGGAATTGATCGCTGTCACCACGACCTTGCTTCGTGCGATCGATCATCCAACGATTGCGAGGCAGGTGCCATGGACTGCATGGCCGCGGTCAACGGGAACGGCGTCGACCAGGACGACATCGCGGAGCATTGCGACGCGCTCTATGACCTGTGCTCGACCAAGACCGATGACTTGGCCTTCTGCGAAGAGCTACACGGGGCGTGCCTCGACTGCGTTCATCGTTACGACGACGACAGCGACGATGACGACGACGGCGACGACAGCGACGACGGCGACGACAGCGACGACGGCGACTACGATGACGATGACGATGACGAAGATCGATGCAGCCGCGATGATGACGACGACAGCGACGATGACGACGACGGC
>JBLYYU010000415.1:0-8625 GCA_048550275.1 Polyangiales bacterium | reverse complement strand
GCACGGAGACTTTCTTACTGATGCCGTGGAGGGTGAGCTGCCCTTCGAGCTTCATCGGCACCCATTTGCGCTCCTCGAGCTTCGTCGCGCCCTGGATCTTTTCGAGAACGAACCGGCTCTTGGGCAGGTCGTCGATTTCGAGAAAACCAGCGCGGCGAAACATCGTATCCCAGGCAGAGTCGTCGGTTCGAATCGAGACCAGGTACACGTCGATGTTCCCGGCAGCCTTCGTCAAATCCTCCGGGTCGATCGAAATAGCGCCTTCCACCGTGCCGAACTGGCCCCATGCGGGCACCGTGACTTCCGGCCCCTCGCATACGAAACGGACCTTACCGGCACTGAGCGCAAAGCGATTCGCCTCGGAGTCGGCCTGAGCTGACGAAGCGAGCGTGCAGGCGGTCAGGGCCAAGATTCCCAAGATATTGCGACTTCGAGTCATGTGTCCCCCTCAGCTCATTAGTACCGGATCAGCCCCGCCCCTCCAAACTCTCGCGAGCAACGAACGGCCGAGCCCAATTGCGATATGCTAGTCCCGGTGCAGCGGTGGGTTCATTGACTTCTCGCCATGGCGCGCTCCGTCTCGCAATAGCGGCGGTGCTCTTCCTTGGAACAAGTTTGGCGGGACATTCTGCGAGTGCCGATGAGCCAGACGAGGCGCCCAACCCAACGCTCCTCGACTCCGACGGCGATGGGCTCACCGACGCCGAGGAAGATCTAAACGGCAACCGGCGTCGCGACCACGGCGAGACCGACCCTTACATCACCGACACCGACGGCGACGGTGTCGATGACGGGGAGGAGAGACGGCGTGGAACAGACCCGGCCCACAACGGCCTGCTCGACTTTCCTGAGCCGATGGTGTTCGACATGGTGCGCGGTCTAGGCGCCGAGCAGGGCGAGATTGAGGTGAACACCCTGATACAGGTTCCAACCTCTCCGGTCGAAGCGCTCTGGGCGCCCGAGATCGAAGCCGCGGTCATCGACAACTTCGCGATCGAGCTCGAATTCGGCTTTCGAAACCTCGACCTGGAGGCGCTGAAGCTCGCCCTCCAGGGGACCCTGGGCATGAACGAGAAGCGCGGCCTAGGCCACGGTGTGCAGGGTCTCGTCGAGTACCTCTTGGACGAGGACGTGATCTTCGCGACGGCGCTCTACATCCTCGGCGCGCGCTTGGCGCCGCCCGTCACCCTGGTCGCGATACTCGGGCCTGCGCTCGAGAGCCACCTGTACGAAAAGACATACGGTGGGTTTGTGCTGAATTTCACCGTTTTCTGGGCGCCGCATCCTCGCGTGGTGGTCGGAAGCGAGCAGAACTTCGAATGGTTCCCAAAGGCGTATCTGATTCGATGGATGCCCCAGGTCCATTGGCAGGCCTGCTCTCGCTTCCAGCTTCAGGCGGGGTTCGGCGTGCTTCACGTCGACAGGCACACGAGCGGCGAGGCCTCTGCGCGTCTCATACTCGAGTTCTGATCGTTGGCGCCCTCCGCCGCCGCTACATGGCGAGATCGTTCTCGTCGCACGGGCCGTCGCAGGGATTCGCAACGGTCCCCGTTTCGTAGAACTGCAGCAAGGTCTGCCCAAGAGCCTCGAGCTCGAACGCTCGGCCGTGCGGGTCGTCCATGGTGTCGCCCCAGTGCGGGATATTGGTGATCGGAGGGTTCGGGTTGCCGAAATCGACTTCGATCATTGCGGAGCCGCTGTGTTCGCCGTTGACCACGGGGATTCCCCAGACGTCGCGGATCAACGGTGCCAGGTTCACCACCTCGCCGATGGTCCGCGCCATGATGTGCGCTCCGAGATTCGTTACCTGATGATCCGCCTTGGAGACCTGGAGCATCACCTCGTGCGCAGGCGTATTGGGCAAGCGGTTGGTTCGAATGTACTTCGAATAGCCCGTCGGCTCCGCGCGATCCCATAAGCCTTGGATCAGAGCCAGGTTCATTTGCATGTCGAGCGCGTTCCAGCCGTAGTTTCCGTACAGTTGCCCCGAGTACTCGTCGAAGTTCACGCTTCGATTGAGAAGAAGATTGTACGACTGCCCCGGAACGGCGAGTAGGGCGCGCTCGATGTCCGTGCTCAGCGCCATCATGCTCGCGCCGAGAATTCCGCCCTGGCTCCCTCCGAAGTAGTACCGCTTCGAGCCGTCGATCATCGCCCCATCGCATAGGTCGGTCAGCGCCTGATTCAAGGTCGTCGAGGGGCCGTCGTCAGCCTCGCGGGACAGGGTTCGCATCGCCATCAAGAAGTTCAAGAGCCCTTGATGCATGCGTTCGGGGATCGCTCGAAACAACGAAAGGTCGCCCCCGAGGATGGCGGCGACTACGGTCGGCACGTCGTCGCTGGCAAAACCCTTCCAGTCGAGACCGAACCCAGCGAAGTTCGCTTCTGCCGCGAGGTCTTGAAAACCCGAGCCGCGCACTTGCTCTTTGGCGCCGAGTTGCCCGTGGCCAAACTCGACCAGCGCCGCACCCTCTGTCTTGGCCTTGACCGGGACGAGCATCAGCGCGGAGTACTCAAACGTGCCGTTCTGTTCGGGCAAGCCGTCAGCGCCGAGGTTGAGCAACCCTCCGGTCTCGCCCTGGGTCATGTAAAGCGGCATGTCGAACGTGATTTCGAGGCCACACTCGATGCCCTCGCGGATGCCATCGTTCTTGAGCTCGATTGTGTACGGCACACCGTCCGGGAATTTCGCAAGAGCGTCGTCGCGAATGTGCACCATCGCGCTGGTGTTGTTTGCCTTGCTCGATGTCGTGAAGTCCCAGGCGATCTGAAGGCCTTCGCGCGCGATGCCGGCGTCGTCGAGGGTCGTGAAAATTTCCTCGAAATGCGCTCGCCTCGCCTCGATCACCGCGTCGCTAGAGGTCTCATCGTCCCTCAAAGCCTGAAAACCAGGAGACGGCGAAACCAAAGCTCCGTCCCCGTTCTGCACGCCGCGGATGGCGACGATGTAGCGCGTTGAGTCTTCCAAACGGATCGCAGGTCGCAACATCAGTGCCTGCTCTTGCCGAAGCTCGTCGATGTTTCGGTCGATGATGAACGAAGGCTGATCCTCCATCGCGTCGACGCGAAGCTTTGCCTGGACGACGTACTCGTCGAGATCGACCCAGTGCGGCACTCGCTCACCCGTGCTCGCCTCGATGATGACTGTGGGTGACTCCGCGCCGAGCGACTCTTGAATGCTATCGGGTGTTGCGAGGCCATCTACCGTCGCGCCCGGAAAATGCGTCATCGCGGCGATTCCCGGTGAGAAGCCGTCCATCTCGTTGAACGCGTCCGGGTTCGAACGGTTGCCGTTTCGATCCGCCGGCATCGTGACCTCGGGGAGCGCGAGTCGACGACCGGTCTCCGTGCTCGCGTCCTCGACGGTCCAATAGTCGTTCGGGTAGGGGAAACCGCAGTAGCTCGGGGCGAGTGGATCGCAGCCAAGCGCTGTTGGCGCCCCCCCGGAGCCTGCGCTGCCCGCGGAGCCGCTGCTGTCGGTCCCACAGGCGCCGGTGAAGAGGACTGCAAACGCCAGGACGGCAAGACGGGTTGCGAATCGAGCCATGGCGGAGATGCTAGATGCCGGCGGTACCTCTGTCTACGGCTGGCAGAGACCCCCTTGAACTTCCCGCACCATCGGCCCAAGAACCTGGCATGAAGATCGCTGTTGTCACCGGTGCCGGTAAAGGCCTTGGGCGCGAAATCGCACAGGGGCTCTCTCGGAAGAGCTACTCAGTCCTGGTCACCGACATAGACTCGGAGAGCGCTCGTGCAACGGCGGACGCCATCGGCAACGGCGCCTGGTCGATGCATCAGGACGTTCGCGAACCTGAATCTCATCGTGAGGTCGCAAAGGCTGCTCAGGAACGAGGCGAGCTCACGCTCTGGGTCAACAACGCCGGCGTCCTCTACTCCGGCAACGCCTGGGACCATGGCGACGAAGACATTCGCAAAATGATCGACGTCAACGTGCTCGGAATGATCTGGGGTGCTCGAGCCGCGGTTGAAGCGATGCGGGCGGAAGGCGGACAGCTGATCAACATCGCGTCCATGTCTTCCATTGCGCCGGTGCCCGGCCTCGCCGTCTACGGCGCCACCAAGCAAGCAGTACTGGGTTTCAGCATCTCGCTCGCAGGCGACCTCGAGCGTTCTCAGATTCCGATCAAGGTGAGCGCGGTCTGCCCCGACGGGATCGACACCGACATGGTGAACAGTCAGCGGAACGTCAAAGAAGCGAGTCTCGTCTTCGCTGCGCCCAAGCTCCTCACCGTCGAAGAAGTCGCGGGGGTCGTCATGGATGTCGTCGACAAGCCCAGGCTCGCCGTCAGCGTTCCGCGCTCCCGAGCTGTGCTTGCGCACGCGATGCGGCCCTTTCCGGAAACCGGCCTCAAGCTTCTGAAGCCGTTTCAATGGTTCGGTGAGCGTCAGCGCCGAAAGTCGAGCGACGAGAGCTAGGCGCCGCCTTTTCCGGCCTCGTCCCCGGCGTCGCGATAGATGTGAACGTCGCGTTGTGGGAAAGGTATCGAAATCCCTTCCTCGTCGAATCGGCGTTTCACCTCACGAGTGACGTGCCAGTAGACGTCCCAGTACTCCGCGGTCTTCGCCCAGGGCCGCACGATGAAGTTCATCGAAGAATCCCCGAGGGTGTGCAAGCGAACCACCGGTTCCGGGTCCTTCAGAACCTGCTCGTGGCTGCTGAGGATGTCCATCAGGATCTTCTCGGCCTTCGGAATGTCGTCCGAGTAGCCAATCCCAAACGTCATATCGACGCGCCGCTCGTCCTGGTGAGTGACGTTGCGAATGACACCGCTCCAGATCTCCTTGTTCGGTACGATCAGCAGCTGGTTATCGAAAGTCAGCACCATCGTCGACACCAAGTTCATTTTGTCGACCTTGCCCGTCACGCCGGCGGCTTCGATCACATCGCCGACGTCGAACGGACGGTAGACGAGGATCAGCATCCCGGATGCGAAGTTCGACAAGGTGTCCTGCAAGGCGAAACCGATGATGAAACCCGCGATGCCAAGACCGGCGAGGAGAGGGCCGACTTCGATCCCGAGCTGTGCGATTGCGACGATGAAGCCGAAGAGCAGGATCAGCCGCCCGCTCGTCTTGATGAAGAACTCTCTCGCGAGGCTCGAGACGTTCAGGCTCGAGCGGTTCATTGCGCGTCGCATGAGCCTTCGCCCGATGCGTGCTGCGAACCAGAACGCCACTAGGATCAGCACGAACGCGAGGATCTGAAACACGACCGCTGCGCCGTTGCTGCGAAGCCAATCGGCGGCATCCGCAAACCAGGCTTCGATCAGCCCCGACGCGACCTTCCTATCGAGGATGTCCTGCGAGAGCTTCCCGGTCGCGGCGATGATGCCCTGCCGCAGCTCGGCGGTCTCGATCCCGTACTCGTCGAGCAAGTCCACGTTCGCTCGCTGGCTTTCGGCGAGGACGTTGCGCTGCTTTTTCAGTGAAGCGAGCTGGCTCTGCGCACCGGCGTCCTCATCGACCCCGGGGCGGGCGGCGAGCTCGTCGATCTCGGCCTTGGTGCTCCGCAGCAAGCCAGCGGTGACATCGGCGCGAAGCTGAACCCGCTTGGCGAGGTATTCGGAGTCGGCAGCGACATCGAGCTCGAGCCGCTCCTGTTGGTCGATGTTCTCGTCGAGGTATTTGATCAGCCGGGTCGATGCCGCGAGCTTGCTCGGCAGCTTGCGGCGCGCTTCCAGGATCTCTTCGGGCGCCCCTTTTGCGATCACGTTGAGAAGCGCTAGGGATTCCTTGCCGACCTTCTCCAGCTTGTTGCGCATCCCGCGCGCGTCGGTTCGAAGCAGCTTGGTCGCCGTGGCGCGGCCCTGCGCGGCGTCGGCGCCGGCGTCCTCCCCATCGAGAACCAGGTCGACCAGCGAAACGGTGTCGCGCCTGACTCGTACTCGCCGATCGGACGCCTCCTTCTCGAGCAGAGCCGCAGCGGCGCTGTCCGTGGCCTTGTCGATCTTCTCGCTCAGCTCCCGCAGGGCGATGCGCCGCGCTTCCAAGTCGGCGATGAGATCTTGAATCTGCTCCGTGACGTCCTTCTGCTTCGGGTCCTCGGGCGTCTGTCCAGATACCGCCATCGGAAACAATGGGCCGAGGGTCAGCACGACGGTGAGTGTTGCGGCCGCGCGAATCGCGCCCCACGTCCAAGCGATGTCCATGTTTAATCCCCGTAGCTCTCGATTTGCCGAGCCGGTGATCCGACCCCAAGAGGCGGTAGTGCTAGTCGAACTCGGCGCCGCTCTCAAGGCGGGCCGATCGTTGAAAAATGAAGGTCTAGGCGATAAGGTTGCCCCGATCGGGGAGGTCAAGATGAAGAGAATGAGCTTGTTGTGTTCAGTGATTGCGGCAGCGCTCCTGCTGCCAGCCGCGATGGCGTCAGCCCAGTGGGATGCGTCCACGCAGGAAGGCACTTCTACGACGGCGACGACCGCGCCAAATCCACCCCCCGCACCACCCGATCAGATGGTCTCGGACACGCCAGTCCCACCCGTCCAAGAACCGGAATCGAAAAAGAAGGGCATCCAGCCGGCCAGCTTCACCTGGGCGCTCGATATCGGTGTGCCAATCGTTCTGGACGTTCCGAGAGACGTCGTTCGCCCGGGTGCGAGCATCACCTTCTTCGGTGGCGCTGATTTCGGCTTTCTCGTCGTCGGTGGCTCCGCCGGTCTTCAGTGGAACCCGATCGACTTGAATAGCGTGCCGGGTGTGTCCGGGCGGAATCCGCTCACCCGGATCTACCTGTCGATCCCCGAGGTGCGCTTTCAGGTGCCTGACCTGAAGGTCGTCCTGCCGTACCTCAGCTTTGCGTTCGACATGAACTTCTGGAATTTCGCGGAGACCTCGGTCGGCTGCGGCTACTGGTACTGCAGCCAATACTCAGTCTACCGCTTCACGCCGGGCTTCACCGGCAAGGCCGGCACCGCGTTCAACATCAATGAGAGCGGCGTCCACATCGACCTCGGTTTCCAGTACACGTTTACCGGCAAGGGTAATTTCTTCGAGCAGTCCGGCTGGTTTCTCGCGCCGTACATCGGCGTGCTCGTCCGCCGAAGGTAATCTTTCGGGCTTAGCGGCGGCCGCCACCACGTCGGCCGCCGCCGCTTCGGCTACCGCTTCGCGAGCTGCCGGTGCTGCGGTTACTTCCGCTGCTTCGGCCGCTCGTGCTTCCCCGATTGCTGCTGCCGCCGCGGTTGCTTCCCGCGCTCGATCCGCCCCGGTTGTTGCTGCCTGAGCTGGCACCGCCTCCGGCCTTGTTGCCGCCTCCGTAGCCGCTTCCACCGGAGCGGTTTCCGCCCGTGCTCGCGCCGCCTCGGTTGGCGGGCTGTTGCGAAGGCTTGTTTGCGGAGCCGCCCCCGTATCCCGGTTTGGTGCCCGGCCTGGTGCCTCCGTGGCCGTGGCTCGGCGGTCGGTTGTTGTGCCGGTAGTGTGCTTTGCGGTGCGTCTGGGCGTGGTGGTAGCGTCGATGTCGGTATGCGGGCGCGCGGCGATAGCGCGCGTGCCGGTGGTACCAGTGGTAGTGATAGTGGGGGTGCCAGACCGGGAAGAGGATCAGCGGCGCGACGTAGACCCCGGTCCAGACGTAGACGGTCGTGGTCGATGACTGGGGAGCCGGCTCCTCGGTCGATGCTGCCGGCGCCTTCTCTGCGTTGGAGGCCACGTCTGGACCCCCAGGTGCGGATGTCGGTCGGTAGACGACTTTCTTCGTCCCCGACTTCGCCCAGCCCGCATTGTGGAACACCCACTGCTTGCCGTCCCAGTCCCAGCGAGGCGGCACCAAGATCATGTCCTTGACCTTGTAGATCCACTCGCCGCTCTTCCATTCGAACTGTTCTCCCGTCCATGTCCAATGACCGGGCAACCACTGGTACGAGGTTTTTGCAAGGAGCTCAGCAGATGGCTGCTCTTCTACGAGCGATTCCGGTGTCTCGGGGTGAGGTGGCCGCTCGTCCGTTCCGTCGACCGCGGGCGCTTCCGCAGGCGGCGCGTCCTCCGGCGGAGGCGGCATGTCTTCCGGAATCTCGTCCGCGGAGCGAACGTCCTCTTCCTGGGCGGCGTCCTGCGCGAGCGTGAACACGGGGATGCAGGTCGCCAATGTGAGGGTCAGCAGAGCTCTCATGCTTCTTGCGACTCCGGTCGCGGCGAGGCTATTCACCGCTCCCCAATCGGATCACGATGAACGCCCAATTCTTCTTGGTGCCGCCGAGTCGGCCGCCCCAGTCGGCCATCAGCATCTGCCAGCCGTACTTCTTGCGAAGCGCCTTGAGACCCGATTGCTTTTCTGACTCGTCGTCCACTAGGCGTCCGGTTCCCCCGTGCCAGGGGCCTTTGAGCCCGCCTCGGACCCCGCATTTCGCGATCCGCACGCTTGGGTTTCGGCGAAGGCGTTTCACCTTGTACGAGTCGCCGTTCGTGAAGATGAAGAGCTCGTCGCCGTCGCGCGCTACCCAGACGGGCGTCTGGACGCCGGTTCCGTTCTTCCGGAACGTTTCGAGATTCACGTAGCGCGAATCTCCGAGATCATCGATGGCTGCCATGGCCCGATCATAACGCGCTTTGGCGGACGCGCATCTCGCGGCAGAAGGCAGGATTCGGGCATCCGCACGGGACGCGATG
>JBLYYU010000414.1:0-17173 GCA_048550275.1 Polyangiales bacterium | reverse complement strand
GAGCCCCTTCGCAGCGTTCCTGTTTCTGCAGGGCCTCGAAACGCTTCACCTCCGGATGCCGCGTCACTGCGAGAACGCTCAGGCGGTCGCCGAGCATCTCGAGAAGCACGAGGCCGTCGAGTGGGTCAACTACCCGGGCCTCCCTTCGCACCCCGACAACGAGCGCGCGAATCACTACCTACCGGAAGGCAAGGGCGCGATCCTCGGCTTTGGCATCAAGGGCGGCATGGAAGCTGGCAAGAAGTTCATCAACTCGGTGAAGCTCTGCTCGCACCTCGCCAACATCGGCGACGCCAAGACCTTGGTCATCCACCCGGCCTCCACCACGCATCAGCAGCTCAGCCCTGCAGAGCAGCAGCAAGCCGGCGTCGTGCCGGAGTATGTGCGTGTCTCGGTCGGCATCGAAGATGTGAAAGACATCATCGCCGACATCGACCAAGCGCTTGCCGCCGCCGCGGGGTGAGCTAACCGACTCTGGTGGTCGACGTTTTTGAAAGCACCGATTCGATGCGGAGCGGGAAACCGCTTCGTCACGCGCAGACCGCCGTCTTCCCGACGCCGATGAAGCTCCACCACGGTGGGGTCCTCCCCGGCATCGAGGTCGCGTACGAGACCTACGGCGAGCTCAACGAAGACCGCAGCAACGCGGTGCTGATCTGCCACGCGATCACAGGCGACTCGCATCTCGCACGGCACGACGAGCACGACGACCCAGGCTGGTGGGACGGGCTCGTCGGACCGGGCAAGGCGGTCGACACCGATCGCCTCTTCGTGATTTGCTCGAACGTGCTCGGTGGCTGCCGCGGGACGACAGGTCCGGGGACGATCAACCCGGCTACCGGAATCCCCTACGGCAGCGATTTCCCCCTCGTGACCGTCGAGGACATGGTTGACGTCCAAAAGCGGCTCGTGGACCTGCTCGGCATTGAGCGCCTGCACGCGGTCGTAGGCGGGTCGCTCGGCGGCCACCAGACCCTCTGCTGGGCCACGCGCTACCCCGAATACGTCCGGACGGCGGTCCCGATCGCAGCGTCGGCGCGGGTCACGGCCCAGGCGATCGCTTTCGACGTCGTCGGCCGGAACGCCATCCAATCGGACCCTCATTTCCACGGAGGTCAGTACTACGGCACGGGGGACTTCCCCCAGACCGGCCTCGCGCTTGCCCGCATGCTCGGGCACATCACCTATCTCTCGTCGGAGGCGATGACCCGGAAGTTCGACCTCGACCGGCATGCCCCGCGGGACATCGTCACTGATTTCGAAAAGCGATTCTCGGTGGGTTCGTACCTGGCGTACCAAGGCAAGCAGTTCGTCGGCCGCTTCGACGCAAACTCCTACGTCTCGGTCACCTTGGCGATGGACAATTTCGATCTTGGTGACACGCGCGAGGAGCGTCTCGAGGCGTTTCGCTCCGCACAGTGCGATTGGCTCGTCATTTCGTTTTCGAGCGACTGGCTCTTTCCGCCCTCTCAGTCCCGCGAGCTCGTTTCGATCATGACCACCCTCGGGCAACCCGTTTCATATTGCGAGATCGAGACCGACGGCGGACACGACAGCTTCTTGCTGTCAGACGACATCGAGGCGTTCGGCCCCTTGGTCGCCGCCAAGCTAGGCGCGCCGCGTCCGCGCCCCCCGCGCGTGAGCTCGGAGGACGACCGAATTCTCGATCTCATTCCGCCCGCGAGCTCGGTCCTCGACCTGGGCTGCGGGGAGGGCGACTTGCTGGCCCGGCTCAAGGAGCGGGGCGCGCCGCTTCTTTGCGGCATCGAGGTCAGCACCGACCTAATCGCAGCGACCATGCAGCACGGTGTCGAAGCGATCGACTACGACCTGAACGTCAGCCTGCCCGAGTTCGACGACGACCGATTCGACTACGTGGTGCTCTCGTCGACTCTGCAAGCGGTGCCGAACGTCGAGCGCTTACTCGAAGACGCGCTCCGAGTCGGCCGTCGAGCGATCGTCGGCTTCACGAACTTCGCACACCGGACCCTGCGTGAGATGTTCGGCCTCGAGGGCAGGGCGCCCAAGGCTCCCGGTTCGTATTCGTACGAGTGGTACAACACCCCGAACCGACGCTTCCCGTCCATCCAAGACATGCTCGACCTCTGCGAGAAAATGGGGGTCACCGTCGAAAGGGCGCGCTACTACGATGACACCCACGGCCGGGTCATCGGAGACGACGAGGACGCCAATTTACTGGCAGAAAGCGCCCTCCTGGTCGTCAGCAAGAGGCGGGCCTAGGCGCTCCCTTTACGTCCTATCAGCAAAGTGAGATCATCTCGCTCGTACATCGGGCCGTGCAGGCGCCACGAAGGGGGTGGGTATGCGGTACGTGCTTATGCTCTTGTTGCTAGTCGTCATCGGGTTGAGCTCGGATTTGGGCGCCAGTAAGAGTGCCGGAGTCGGGGAGCTTCAACCCGTGTTGTTCGCTGCGGCCTTCGGGTCGAACTAGGCTTGACCGTCGCCGCTCTGAGGGCGAAAACTCCGGCGTGATGATCGTCGACACTCGTCTTGCGATTGCGGCACTCGCCGTGTTCGCCTGTTTGACCGAGGCTCCGGCAGCGCACGCCGAACGCCCTTCCATCGCTACGAGCGTCGTGCAGCTCTCCGTCTACGCAGATCCGCCCGACCTCGCGACCCCCTGGCAGACCGAGGGCACTGATCTCTACTACGGTTCGGGCGTGATCATCGAGGGTCGTCGCATCCTCACCAACGCCCACGTCGTCGAAAGCGCTGTCGGTATCGAGGTGAAGCGCGCTGATGGGAGCGAACGGTTTCCGGGGAAGGTCGTGTTCATCAGCCACGACGCCGACCTCGCCCTCGTCGAAGTCGAAGACCCGCGCTTCTTCGAGGGCGCGCCCGCCGTCCCCATCGGCAAGATGCCGACCCTTCAACAGAACGTCGTGGTCTACGGCTTCCCGATCGGCGGCGTCACCCTCTCGATCACTTCGGGCATCGTCTCCCGAGTCGAGCTCGACACGTACACCCAGTCGGGGCGCACCTTGCTCTCAGTCCAAATCGACGCCGCCATCAACGAAGGCAACAGCGGCGGGCCGGTGGTCAGTGACGGCGCTGTCGCCGGGATCGCCATGCAGGGCATGGATGAGGCTGACAACGTGGGCTACATGATCCCGAGCCCCGTGATTCGGCACTTCCTCGAGGACGTTTCGGATGGGCGCTACGACGGCTTTCCCCGTCTCGGCTTCACCGCGCAAGACATGGAGAGCACGGCGCAGCGGCGCGCCGCCGGGATGAGCTCGTTGCAGACCGGCGGCCTAGTCACCCGAATCGACTACGGCGGCCCCGCCTACGGAGTGCTTCGGCCGAGGGACGTGATCCTAGCAATCGATGGGCGAGCGATTGCCAACGACCTCACCGTGTCTTGGCCGGGAATCGGGCGAGTCGACTACGAGGTCACCCACCAGAGCAAACAGATCGGGGACACCGTCACGGTGACCGTCCTCCGAGGCGGCAAGAAGCTGAAAAAGATGATTACGCTCAAACCACACACGCCTCTCGTGCCCGGACGCCGTACGACGGAGTGGCCGCGCTACTTCCAGTTCGCGGGCCTCGTGTTTCAGCCCTTGAGCATGGACCTCCTCGAAGACCATGACGACGTGTACTACGACTCGCTCAGCTACGCCGAGGTGAACAACTTCGTTACGAAGGCCCGCCGCGAGATCATTCTCCTCACGCAGGTCCTGCCGCACAGCGTAAACCGCGGCTACCAAGAGTGGGGCGGCGAAACGATCCGGCTCGTCAACGGCATCGTTCCGCGTGACTTGAAGCACCTCGCTTCGATCATCGACGGGGCCAAGGGGCCCTGGCTACGCGTGGTCACCGGGGACGGCTACCTCATCACGATGGACCTCGGAGCTGCCCGCCAAGCCAATCGGGAAATCCTCCAGGACTACGGAATCGCCGACGACCGCTACCTCGGAGCCGGCCCCGGAAAGAGCGGAAAGCGCGGAAAGCGCCAAAAACGCCCTAAATGACGTGTCTTGCGTGCTCTCTGGACAAGCCCCCCGCAACTGCTACCTTGCCGACATCGCCCATCAGGGGCGCGGTAGCCCACCCTGGGTTGCCGGCACGCTGCCGACCTGTTCCTACCAGACCCGCACCGTGACACGAAAAAACGGCTAACGGTTCGTAGAAGACATCGGCAAGTAGACGCGGAGCGAGCGCTCGGGACGGTTCCCGGCGTGTTGCTGCGCAGATTCAGTAGAGACAGACAGAATGAGCAAGAAACTATTCGTAGGCGGCCTGAGCTGGAACACTAACGACAGTGAACTCCAGCAGGCTTTCGAGGCATGCGGCACCGTCGTTGAGGCCAAGGTAATCACCGACCGGGAAACCGGTCGCTCGCGTGGCTTCGGCTTCGTGACTTTCGAGGATGAGCAGGCTGCGACCCGCGCAGTCGAGGAGCTGAACAACACCATGCTCGACGGCCGCACGATTCGCGTCGACAAGGCCAACGATCGTCCGCGCAACGATCGCCGTTCGGACAACCGCTGGTAGTCCGGACCTAAATGACCACGAGTCGTAACGACTTCGCATCTCTCGGGCTCGGCGAACAGCTTCGCCGAGCCCTGAGAGACGTGGGCTACACCGAGCCCACGCCAATCCAGTCGCAGGCCATCCCCGAGCTCTTGCAGGGCAGGGACCTCCTGGGCATCGCCCAGACCGGGACTGGAAAAACGGCAGCCTTCGCGCTGCCCCTTCTTCAGCGACTGGCCGAGGAGCGCAAGAACGCGCGACCTAAGAGGCCCCGAGCGCTGATCCTCGCGCCCACGCGCGAGCTAGCCCTGCAGATCCACGACGAGATCGAGCGCTTCGGGAAATACACGAAGCTGCGGCAGGCATCCATTTTCGGCGGCGTCAGCGCCAACCCGCAGATCAAGGCACTTTCACAGGGCCTGGACGTGGTGGTCGCGACCCCTGGTCGGCTTCTCGACTTGGCAAGTCAGCGCAAGATCGACCTTTCAGAGGTCTCGGTTCTGGTACTCGACGAGGCGGACCGCCTCCTCGACATGGGGTTCATCCGCGACGTGAAACGCATCGTCGCGATGACGCCCAGGAGTCGACAGTCGCTTCTCTTCTCGGCAACGATGCCTAAGGCGGTTGCCTCCCTGGCCCAGGAGATTCTGGATCAGCCGGTGCGCGTCGACGTTTCACCGAAGCGCGTGACCGTCGACGAGATAGACCAGCGAATCGTCATGGTCGGCACCAGCGACAAGCAACGCATGCTCGAACATTTGCTCCGAGACGACGAAGTCTCCCGGGCGATCGTGTTCACCAGGACCAAGCACGGCGCCAACAAGGTTGCCCGTAAGCTCGGAAATGCAGGCATCAACGCCGAAGCGATCCACGGCAACAAGTCGCAGAACGCCCGTCAGCGCGCCCTCCGCAACTTCAAGAGCGGCGACGCGTGGGTCCTGGTCGCGACGGACATCGCCGCGCGTGGCATCGATGTCGAGGCGGTCTCCCACGTGTTCAACTACGAGCTCCCGCACGAGCCGGAGAGCTACGTGCACCGTATCGGCCGAACCGGACGTGCAGGCGCAACGGGCGCGGCTTGGTCGCTCGTCGATCCATCCGAGCGCGGCCGGCTGCGCGCGGTCGAAAGGCTGATTCGCTTTTCGCCTACGCACGTCGATGTCGACATGCCCCATCAGGAGCCGGTCGAGCGGGCCCGAGCCGACGAGGCGACCCAAGTCAATCGGCCGCGCCGACGAAATCGTCGACCCGCTTCCAGCAATCAAAGAGCCAACGCCGCCGCGCATCCCCGTGCGGGATCTCGTCGGCGCTGATTCGCCACATCTGAACCTGGATCTGCGATCCGACCACGGTCCCAGTCAAGAGGTCCGTCGCATTCGCCAATCCCTCGAGCCCTCGATGCGCGACGATCAACACGTCCGCGTCGGGGGCCGCGTCGAGCAAACCGAGAGCGCCACCTAGCTTTGGAGGAAGGCAGTGCTCGAAGGTTTCTGCGATCTCTGCGAGCCCAGGGTGCGTCTTGGCGAGTCGCTGGAGCGCAATCCTCTTTTTTCGCTCCGTGAAGCGAGTCCCTTCTGGGTAGAGCAGCACGCCTTGGTCGCCAAGGTCCTCAGCCAGCTTCCGCACGCCCGCGAGCTCTTCGTGCACGCTGCCGCCCCGGTCGATGAAGTAATTCGGCGAGGCGTGACCGGCGACGTCGATGCACGGGTCGACGAGAAGCTCCCGTTTGAACACGTATCTGAGCCGCAGGCCCTTGGCCTTGGAGATGAACGTGACCGGGAGCGCGGTGTCGATGATGCTCGCGTGTCGGATGAACACGAGGAGCGGGCCCGGGAGGATCTGGTCATCCCCGTAGACGGAGACGCTCAGCGACAAGAAGTAGGCGATCGACGCAAACAGCGAGCTGCCCCACCAGCACTCGAGTCGAAAGAACAACTCTTCGCGGCGCTCCTGATTGCCGGGCGTGATCAGGTAGATCGCTGCAGCCGCGCTCAGGCCGAGCATCTCGATCGCCAGGTACGTCCAGAAAAACATCAACAAGCGCAGGATCACGAACGAGCAGCGGCGAAACACCCCGATGATGGCGACGATCGGAATCCAGACAGGGGCCAGCGCCGTGAGCAGAATCCAAAGCAGGAAGTACACGGGCACCGTCATGAGCCGGCGCCAGACCGACGAAATCGAGCTCGAGTACGAGAACGCGAGCGCCTGAACGTACCAGGACCTCCGCTTTCCGTCGGTCGGCCTGACCATGCTCCGTTCGCGCCGTGCCTTCGCGTTCATCCGCGCTGAATTTAGCCGGGAAGCGGCGATGGCGGTAGCGGTCAGCGCTGAGGCCGGAACCCCGGCATTCCCGCAGTCCTCAAGGGGAAGGGACGACCGAGGCGATCAGAGCGTCGAAGACCTTGCCATTCTCCGCGATGGTCGCGTTCGGTCCGAGCAACTTGAAGTAGTAGGGGCCGCCCACGCTGTTCACGATCGCCGCGATCATGCGCTGATCGCCTTCGGTCGGTTGCGGCAACCCCTGGGGGCCCATCCCGCCAGCGAACTGACCGGATACCTCGACGCGAACGACGTCCATTCCGGCGACTTTGCTGTGCGATTGCACGGAATCGGTCACAGGTGAGCCGTCCGGCTTCTTGAACTGCCCGACCCAACGCTCGACGTTGGCCTCAGCGCTCCCCGCGCCCTGGGCGCCAAAGAAGTATACGATGAGCTCGCCGGGCCCTGCGGAGCCCGGGGCGCTCAACTGGGCGCGACGCATGCTGGACTTCGGCTTCTCGACGCCCCACTCCCCGGGCATCTTGAACGCGATGGCGCCCACGTCGATCATACCGGACTCGTCCGGTAACGGGCTCGTCGAAGGCGGGGCCGCCATGCCGGGGTTCTGGCCCATGTCGATGCCGGCGTGCGGATCGTTCTGCACCCCCATACCCGCGTGCGGATCGCTGTGCGTGCCGCCCGGGTGAGCGCCGGTCGTTTCGGTGGTGGCGACGCCGGGCACTGGGGTCGCGCCCTCTTTCGGGGCGGGCCCTTTGGTCTGGCAGCCGGCTCCAACGAGCAAGGCCGACGACATCATGACAACCTGGAAGGATCGATTCATCATCGCCGTATTGGAGCACTTCTGGCGGTCTCCCTCAAGCCTAGAAGCGGCCGCGGCAGCGCCGTGAATCCTCTCAAAACGTTGCTTACAGAGAGCAAACCGCTCCTCGCGAGAGGGCCGCTTCGACAGCAGATGCCAAACCGGCAATGATGCCCCTCCGAATCATGCGCAGAACACGCGGCTTCATAGATTTGGTGTTCGATCTCGTGGACGAAACGACCAACCTGGTCCAGCGAACGCACGACGCCGTAGTCGATCGCTCGAAGAGGCGCTTTGCGCCCATCGAACCCGCCAAGAGCACGGCCGAGGTGGTCACCGGCATCCAGACGGCCATTTCGGGTGGCGTCTTCGAGTCGATCCGCGTGGTCAACGGGATTACGCGCTTTTCGGTCAATGCAGTGGCCGACGTCGCCGAAGCGGGCCTCGCCCAGACGACCGAGCCCGCCGACCTCGATCTTGCGACCCCGATTCGTTCGAGCGCCGTGGGCACCGCCGCCTGGTACGTCGACTACCTTCAGGCCTCGATCAACGGGTTCTGGGGTGACCACTTGAGCCGGAAGGAGCACCGCCTCGATCTCGGCATGACTCTCCGGCACCACGGGCGGCACCTCCCGGCCACGCCTCAAGCCTTCGCGTCGGCATTTCCGAACCCGACCAACAAGGTCTGCGTCTTCGTGCACGGCTTGGCTGCTACGGAATGGCTCTGGAGCCTTTCATCCGAAGCGCACTACGGCGATCCCGACGTGACCTTTGGCACGCGCCTCCGCGACGATCTCGGCTTCACGCCGATCTACCTTCGCTACAACAGCGGCCGTCACATTTCCGAGAACGGTCGCGCCCTGGCCAAGCTGATCACCGAGGCGTTGGAGGCGTATCCTGTTCCCGTCGAAGAGGTCGCTCTCGTCGGTCACAGCATGGGTGGTCTCGTGGCGCGGAGTGCGGTGCACTACGCACGAGAGCACGACGAACCCTGGGTCTCGAAGCTCAGGCACGTGGCCTGCATTGGAGCGCCTAATCTTGGCGCCCCACTCGAAAAAGCCGTTCACGTCTTGACGGGCGTCCTCCGACACGTCGAAGCGGCCGGCGCGCAGGTTCCCGCGGAGCTGCTCGACGGGCGAAGCGCTGGCGTCAAAGACCTTCGCTACGGCTACACGGTCGACGAAGAATGGCTCGGCCGCGACCCCGACGAGGTCTTCGCCGACGCGCGTCGCAACGTGCCCCTCGTCGATGGCGTTGGGTACTACTTCGTCGGGGCGACGATTTCCCGCGATCCGGCACATCCCCTGGGTCAGCTCCTCGGGGATCTTCTGGTTCGCCTGCCGAGCGCTTCCGGCGAGGCGCCTGAACCTGCCCGTCGCATCCATTTCTCGGGCGGGGCGATGGTATCCGGCATGAACCACGTCCACATCGCCAGTCACCCTGAGGTCTACGAGGCCCTGCGCGACTTGTTGGCGGCCTAGCCGGGTCAATGCCAAGCTCAGGGTGCATGTCGCCGAAACGACCCCTGGATTCCGTTGCCGACGAAGTACGCGCCGCAATCGCGCCGGCCCTCCAACGTTTTGGTCCGGACTATTGGCGCGAACAGGACGCGGCGAAGGCGTTCCCAACCGAGTTTTTCGATACCATCGGCCAGGCAGGCTACTTCGGCACGTTCATCCCCGAGGCGTACGGCGGTCTGGATGCGGGCCCCCGCGTAGCCGCGGTCCTGGTGGAAGAGATCAACCGCGCTGGTGGAGACGCCTCGTCGGTCAACGCCCAGATGGCGATCTGCCGGACTCTCGTGCTTCACGGCACGGAGGAGCAGAAAAAGCGCTACCTGCCTGGCGTGGCCTCCGGCGAGGTGCGTTTTCTCACGGTTGCCGCCACGGAGCCGGACAGCGGAGCCAACATGGCCGAGCTGGCGAGCACGGCACGCCGGGACGGCGATGACTGGGTGCTCAACGCCAGCAAGGTGCTCATCTCTTTCGCCGCACACACGCGCCTCCTGATTCTCCTCGCTCGCGCCGACGAAGGCACGACGCTCTTCTTGCTCGACTTGGACGAGGTGGGGGACCGGGTCGAGATGCATCCCATCGACATGGTGGCGAACCGGATGACCTCGAGCCTGTTCATCGACGAGCTTCGCGTGCCCGACAGCGCTCGAATAGGGCCGGTCGGCGGAGGGCTCCCCTGCCTGATGAAAGGCTTCGTGATTCGCCGCGTGCTCGCGGCTTCCGAGGCGATTGGCAATGCTCGCTTCCTGCTCGACCGAAGCATCGACTACGCGAAGACCCGTAAGACTTTTGATCAGCTGATCGGCGTCAATCAAGGCATTCAGTATCCGCTCGTCCAGGCGTACGCCAAGGTCGAAGCCGCCGACATGATCCGCTGGGACGTACTCGACCTGGTCGACCGTGGCGAAGATGGCGTCCCGCGTTCGGCGATGGCCAAGGTCCTAGCATCGGAGGCGGCTTGGGAGACCACGCGCGCCGCATTGACCACATTCGGCGGCTGGGGCCTCGCAGCGGAGTACCACGTCGAGCGCAAGCTCCGCGAAGGCACGGTCTACGTCTTCAATAACCTCTTAATGAACTTGATCGCCGACCGGGCTCTCGGGCTTCCGAAAAAGTAGCGTGCGCCGCGCCTAGGCCGACTGGCTGCCCGGCTGATACGAGCAGAGGGGATCCTCGCCGAGCGGGTCGCCCGTCATCGCGTAGGCGCGCGCCCGAGATCCGCCGCAGGCGAACTTGAACTCGCACTCCCCGCAGCGGCCCGTGTAGTTCTCCGGGTCTTGGATTTCGTGGAGCGCCTCGGACCCCCGATAGATCTCGTGGAGCGGCTTCTCTTTCACATTGCCGAGCAGCGGGTAGGGCAGGAAGCCAGCAGGGTAGACCTCCCCGAGGTGCGAAACGAAGATCACCCCGTTGCCATCGCGAATGCCAAACGACATCTGCCGGGCTCGAGCTCGCACGTCTTCGAGCGACATGCCCTCGGCGAGCTTCTGTTGAATCCAGTAGCGGCGATAGTGCGGCGCCTCGGTCGTTCCAACCCTGAACGGCGCCTCGGTCGAGATCGAGTAGACCCATTCAAAGAGCCTTTCGACGTCGTCGGCGCTAGGCGTGTGGAGCTCCGCGCCACGCCCGACCGGAATCAGCAAGAAAAGGCTCCAGCGGCGAACGGGTGGGGCTGCTTTGTCCCGAAGAAGCTCGTACATCGCTTTCACGTGCGGCAGCGTTTGCGCCGTGATCGTCGTGTTCACCTGCACGGGAATGTCGAACTCACGCGCCCATTGGAGCGCGCGCATCGAGTACTCGAAGGTGCCAGGGACATTCCGAAATGCGTCGTGAATCTCGGCAGTCGGACCGTCGAGGCTGACCCCCATCGCGCTGACCCCGAGCTCGTGGAACCGGTCTACCGTCTCGCGTTTCAGAAGCGGGGTGGTGCTCGGCGTGATCGAGACGTGGATCGGAAGCGAGCGCCCGTACTCGATGAGCTCGGCGATGTCCGGCCGCTTGAGCGGGTCGCCCCCCGTCAGCACGAGCATGCTCCCGAGCTCCTGAACGCTTCGCATCAGAGTTTTGCCCTGCTCGGTGCTCAGCTCGGCCGGGTCGCGGTGCGGAATCGCGCTCGCTCTGCAGTGCTGGCAGGCCAAGTCGCAGGAGATCGTCGTCTCCCAGTACACGTTCCGGGGCTGGCGCCTGTAAATGAACCCTTGGTAGTCGGTCCCTACGGTTTGAAGCTCCATCAGCTGTGCTCTTTCTCGCGGACGACGCCGCCCAGTCGGTCGGCCCATTTCTCGGGGTAGCCTTCGTAGTACCGGGTCCACTGCCGGCCGGTCACCTCGCGGAACACGAGTGCGTAGGCTGCGCGCGAAATAGACGGCATGCCGATGATCGGCAAGTAGAGCCAGCCAAGCAAGCGCGACTGCTTCGTATGCCCGAGCTCGTGCGCTCGATTTCGATCGTCGAGGTCATGCCAGCGGCTGTCTTCACAGCTCCAAAACACGATGTGCCCGAGAGAGATCCCGGTCCCCTTGGACTGAACCAGCAAGCGGCCGTCCTCGACCTCCATCTTCAGGATTCGTTTTCGGGCCGCTTCGGTTCCGAGGATAGCGAGGCCGAGGGCCGTCTGCGGCGCCTCCCAGGCCAGGGATAAGGTTCTACCGAGGAGCGACATCAGTCCCAGGCTAGCACCGGCGCGGCAAAATGGGACCGGAAGTCAGGCCCGCGTCGCGACGCCCCGGTAAAGATGCGAGATCAAACGCGGACCTTTGCCTCGAAACTCGGAGACCGAGCTCAGCTCGAAGCCCGCGCCCGCAACCAGCTCATCGATCGGCCGGTTGATGTTGCAGCCCTCGGTCAAGCGCCGCCAGGCGGGGTTGAGGCGTTCTTGCCAGCGGATCGTGCGCTCTTCGCGGCCGCGGCCGTGCTCGATGAAGAGATACATCCCGCCTGGTTTGAGCACGCGGTGCATTTCGGCGAGCGCTGCCCGGGCGTCCGGGATCGAACAGAGCGTCCAGGTCGTGACGACGCAGTCGAAGCGGCCCGCGTCGAAGGGCAGCCGGCTATCGGCCGACAGCGAAGTGCGTTCGACCGGGAAGGGCGCCCGCTCGATCCGCCGTTCGACGGGGCCGAGTCCCGTGGTGACCATCGGATCGATACCGAACACCGACTGCACCTGGTCTGGGTAGTGGCGGAGGTTGCGGCCGGTGCCGAACCCGATTTCGAGCACGTCGCCTTTCGCAGCAAGCACCGTGTCCGGGCGCAGGTCGTCCATGAAGCGCATGGCCGCATCCTGCGCCCAGGGGCGGATCCGGTCGCGAAGTCGCACGCGTCTACTCGAAGAGCGCCAGGTAGTCGCCGTAGCCCTCTTTGGCGAGGTCTTCCTTGGCGATGAAGCGAAGGGACGCACTATTGATGCAATAGCGCATGCCGGTTGGCGCCGGCCCGTCCTCGAAGACGTGTCCCAGGTGGCTGTCGCCGTGCTTACTCCGCACCTCCGTGCGTGTCGCCATGAGCTTTCGATCGCTGTGCTCGGTGACGTTGCCCTTGTCGATCGGTTTGGTGAAGCTCGGCCAACCAGTTCCGCTTCGGTACTTGTCCGTCGAGCTGAACAGGGGCTCGCCGCTCACCACGTCGACGTAGATGCCGTCTTTCTTGTTGTCCCAGAACTCGTTGCGGAACGGCGGCTCGGTTCCTTCTTCCTGCGTGACCGTGTACTGGAGAGGCGTCAGCTCCTCGCGAAGCGCAGCCTCAGCGGGCTTTTCGTACTTCTTGCTCGTGTCGGACATCGATTTCTTCTCTCTGGCTTTGGGTTTCACAGGTGCTTGGAGCGGCCTCTTACTCCATACGGATTCGAGAAACGCTTTGCGGCCGGAGCCGGCGCGGTAGCGTTTGTAGTTGCTCGGGTTCTTCTTGTAGTAGTCCTGGTGGTATGCCTCGGCGGCATAGAACGGCTCCGCCCAGCGGATCTCGGTGACGATCGGCGCCTTGAAAATGCCACTCTTCGCGAGCTTGCGTTTGGATGCCTCGGCCAGGGCACGTTGGTCGCGGTCATACGTGAAAATCGCCGTGCGGTACTGCTTGCCCCGGTCTGCGAACTGCCCGCCGTCGTCCGTCGGGTCGATCTGCCGCCAGAAGACCTCGAGCAGGTACTCATACGAAATCATCGCCGGGTCGAACTTCACTTGCACGGCCTCGACGTGACCGGTGCGGCCCGAGCTCACCTCTTGGTACGAGGGCGCGGACTCTTTGCCGCCCGTGTAGCCCGACGTAACGCTCACGACGCCTTCGAGCCTCTCGAAGGGAGCCTCCATGCACCAAAAACAGCCACCGGCGAAAGTCGCTTTCGCGAGCTTGCCACCTTTCGCCGGCGCGCTTGCTTGCTCGTTCTTGGGTGCCGGTGAATCCGCGCGTGTCGATGTGACCCCGATCGCGATCAGCATGGCCACGACCAGGATCGGAATCCCCAATGCAATCGTCCGTGCGCTCTTCATCACCATTCCCTCATCTAAGGCTCAGCACTCTTAACGCCAGAGCGGGCCAGATGTTTCAGAAAACCGCGCGGCGACCGGTTTCGGGCTGCTATTCCTTGCTGACGAACAGGGTCTGCGTCGGGTAGGCGAACTCGATGCCCGCGGCCTCGAAGCTATCGAAAATCGCAAGATTGATCGCCTGGCGAATGTCCATATGTGTCGTGTAGTCCGAGAGCTCGACGTAGTAGACGGTCTCGAAGTTGAGCGCAGAATCGCCGTACTCGGCGAAATGGGAGCGGTCGAAGCGGACTTGTTTCTGCGCCTCTACGGCCTCTCGAATCATGTTCGGGATTTTTGCCAATTTGTCAGCCGGGGTCTGGTAGGTGACCCCGAGAGTAAACACGACGCGCCGCTGGTTCATCCGGCCGAAATTGCGAATACGGCTCTGAAGCAAGTCGCTATTCGAGAAGATGAGCTGCTCACCCGAGATGCTTCGGATCCGAGTCGTCTTCACGCCGACGTGCTCGACCGAGCCCGCCAGGTCGCCAACGACGATGAAGTCGCCATTCACGAAGGGCTTGTCGAGCACGATCGAAAGCGAGGAAAACAGGTCGCTCAAGATGTTTTGAACCGCGAGCGCGATGGCGATGCCGCCGATCCCCATCCCGGCGACGAGCGCCGTCACATCGACGCCGAGGTTGTCGATGACGAGTAGGAACACCGTCACCCAGAGCACGAGGCGAGCGATGAAGCTGAGCGCGTTCATCGTGGTTCGATTGGCTCCGTCTTCCTCCTTCGCCCGATACCGCTCGAGCCAGAGCTGCAGCCCAGCGCTGACCCAGATGCCGCCCTGGATCAGCGCTGCGATCACCAGGACGTGCCGGGCGATCGAGCGGACCTCCGCGCTCAGGTTCAGCCACAGCGAGCCGATGAAGAGCGCGACGACCAGGAGAAAGACAAACTTTGTCTTCCGGAGCGCCCCGATGACGGCGTCATCGATGATGTTCTCGGTCTTCTCGCTGAGGCGGTGCACTCGGACGATGAGCACCTGCTCGACGAGTCGCAAGACGATGAGGGTGCCAACGGTGACGCCAAGGGCGAGCAGCCAACGCTGGATTTCGTTTCCGTAGAAGGTATCGGTGAGCTCGGGCACGCTAGCTTTTTGCGACGCGTTCGCGTGCGAAGCAACCCTCCAAATGATCGTTGACCAGACCCATCGCCTGCATGAACGCGTAGGCGGTCGTCGGGCCGACAAAAGACCAGCCGCGCCGCTTGAGCTCCTTGCTCAAGGCGGTCGAGGTTTCGGTTTTCGAGAGCTTCATCAGAGCCGACTTCGTCACTCGCCTGGGCCGCTCGCGTTTCGGCGGCACCCAGTCCCAAAAGTATGCGGAGAGTGAGCCGAACTCCTCTTCGAGCTCGATCGCGCGTTTGGCGTTGTTGATCGTCGACTCGATCTTGCCCCGATGGCGGACGATGCCCGGGTCTCCGAGGAGACGCTCGACGCTCCGCCGATTGAAGCGCGCGACCCGGTGGAAGTCGAAGTCAGCGAATGCCTTGCGGAAGCTCTCGCGCTTGCGAAGGATCGTCAGCCAGCTCAGCCCCGACTGGAACCCCTCGAGACAAATCTTCTCGAATAGGCGCGAGTCGTCGTAGACGGGACGACCCCACTCTTCGTCGTGATAGGCGGCGTAGTCCGGGGCGCTCGCGCCCCACCAACAGCGCGCGAGCCCGTCGTCGCCCTGGACCAGGCCCTTCGGGAGTCTCGACATCGACGCCGAGGATACCTCAGTCTTCCATCGAGATCGCCTGCTCCGGGCAGGCGTCGATCGCATCTTGCAACGCCTCACGGAGCTCTTCGGGCGGATTCTCGTTCAAGACGACGAGCTTTCCGTCTGGCGCGAAGTCGAAGAGCTCGGGAGCAGCGCCGCGGCACTGCGCGTGGAGCTTACATTTGCTTTCGTCGAAAATAACTTTCATCGCTCACTCTCTTCCAAAGTCACTCGTCAGTCCTTCGTACGGCACATCTCGGCCATCCGCCCAAAGGAATCCATCAACCGCGCTTTCATCGACCCGTCGAGCGAAGTCTTCTCGAGCGCACGGTGCATGCACAGGAGCCACTGATCCCGTTCGGCCGGTCCTATCGGGAACGGTTTGTGCGCCAGAGGAATGATCACTCGCCCAAACCGCTTCTGATAGTGTTGCGGTCCGCCGAGCCAGCCGATGAGAAAGGTGCCCAGCTTGTCGGTGATCATGCTCAGGTCGCCCTTGTGCATCGCGCGAATCGTTGCCGCTTCGGGCAGGGTGTCCATGAGCTCGTAGAAGTCGGCGGTGAGCTTGCGCACTCCGTCGTCGCCTCCGAGGAGCTCGTACGGTGATTTTTCGTCGGCGGCTTCAGGGGCCACGAAGCAGCCTCCTCAGCGGGGGTCGAGGACGGCCGGGTACTTCTTGAGGCCGCGTGTGAACGAAGACGAGACGTATTCGACCTCTTTGCCAGCCGGAATGCTGATCTTCTTCACCCGCCTGGTCATTTCCTCGAGCGAGAGTCGGATTTCCATGCGCGCGAGCGACGCGCCCAGACAGAAATGCGGCCCGAGGCCGAAGGACAGGTGCTTCGCTTCTTTGGAGAAGTCCCGGAAGATGTTGAACGTGTGGGGGTCCTTGAACTTACGCGGGTCGCGGTTCGCGGCAGGGTAGGTGAGGCCGACCTGCTGACCTTCCTTGATGGTCATTCCGTGAATTTCGTAGTCGCGAGTCGCCGTACGATACATGTTCACAAACGGGCAGACCCAGCGGATTATCTCTTCCACCGCGTTCGGAATGAGCGACGGGTCTTCGTAGAGCGCGTCGTACTGCTTCTGATCGTTGCTGAGCCGCTCGAGGCCGCCCGCGATGGCGCTTCGGGTCGTCTCCGCGCCGCCCACATTGAGTAGGACGTGCTCGAACAGAAGCTGCGACTCATCGAGCTTCTCGCCGTTGATCTCCGCGTTGATCCAAATCGACAAGAGGTCGGCACCCTTGCAGCCCGAAGCCATGCGGTCCTGGTACATCTCTTCGTGGTGCATGCAGAAGTTCTCGAAGGCGTCATTGACCTCGTCCGTGACGTACTCGGGGCCGCATCCTCCTGCTGTAATCTTGTTGACCCAGCTGAGGACCGCAGTGCGCTTCTCTTCGGGGATGTCGAGCATGTCCGCGATCAGCCGCGCTGGAAGGGCGCCGGCCAGGTCTGCGACGATCTCGACCTCGTCCTTTTCGAGCATTCGGTCGACGAGCTCGACCACGATTTCGCGAGCCCGCTCTTCCATCTTGCGCATCTGTCGAGGCGTGAAGCCCGAAGACACGAGCGCGCGCTGCTTCGAGTGCAGCTCACCATCCTGGTAGATCATCCCGGGATCCGGTGGGATGTTCGGCCGAATGCCCTCGCCGTTGATGAAGGTCTCGGTGTCGCGTTCGATCTGGACGATGTCGTCGTAGCGGAAGACCTCCCAAACCTGGTTGGTCTCGTCGAAGCGGATCGGCTCGTGCTCGAGGAAGTAATCGTACATTTCGTACGGGTTATCGTGCGTCTCAGGGGCGCAAAAATCGATGTTCTGAAACTTCACTGGGCACTTGTTTTCCACGGG
>JBLYYU010000413.1:0-6789 GCA_048550275.1 Polyangiales bacterium | reverse complement strand
GCAAAGGAGCCACAGGACGTTGCTCAGTGCCAGCGCAGTGAGCTGATTGCAGTTGGTGCTTGTGATGGACATGGCATGGTCCTCCCATTGGATGTCGGCGTGATTCAGCTCCACTGGGTTGCATCGCGCGTGCCAATATAGAAACCGTCCGATTTGGCGTCTCCTGGAGATCGACGAGGCAGAACTGACGACACCCGTCGCCAGTTCCCCGACCGGTGCCGTCGTTTGACCGAGCGAGGGGAGGCTCAGCTGCGACTCTTGAACTTCTCGGGGTCGATATCGAGCGTCGCCATTCGACTGATCAAGCCGGTTCGCGGCACGGAGAGCATCCGCGCCGTCTTCGCAACGATTCCGCTGCATGCCGCGAGGGCGTCCTCGATGATCGCCTTTTCGACGACGTCCAGCCCTTGCTTCTGCTCCCCGAGATGCCGCCAGCGCGATTCCACTTCGGCGTGGGGCGACCCAGCCGGCATCGGTCCTGTGGACGGTGTGGATATCCCGCGGACAGCATGGTCGCCTTCGAGGTCGAGGTGTTGGGCTTCGATGACCGAGTCGGTGGAGCCCCCCGCGCGAGACCGATTTCTCGCGCGTTCGAGGACCGCTTCGAGCTCGCGGATGTTGCCGCCCCAGTGCAGACGAGGGGAGGAGAGCAGCTCGCATGCGCTCTCATCGAGCTTCCAGTTCGCCTGAACGTCAGTGCGCTTCAAGTATCGGATCGCGATCAGCGGAATGTCGTCGCGCCGTTCGCGAAGTGGGGGCAAGACGATTGGGACGGTCGCGAGGCGATAGTAGAGGTCCTGGCGAAAACGCTGCTCCGGGATCGCCTTCGACATGTCTCCGTTGGTCACCGAGATCAGTCGCACGTTGGCCTTCTTCGGCTCGCGGCCTTGGTAGCCGAGGGGGCGGTAGGAACCGAACTGAGTGAAATCGAGCAGCAACTGCTGCGCATGACGGGGGAGGTTCAGCACTTCGTCGAGAATCAGGGTTCCCTCGTTCGCGTACTCGACGAGCCCCTTTCGCTTCGACACCGCACCGGAGAACGAGCCGCGCTCGTGGCCGAACAGCTCCGAGGTGATCGTATTCAGGTCGTCGGCCAGGCCGAGCGTTGCGCGCACAATCGGGTCTCGGTTGCTCGCTCGCGCGAAGGCTGTGGCGAGCTGTGTCTTGCCCGTGCCGGACTCCCCGAGCACCATGATCGATGCCTGGCCCCCGATCGCGGAGTGAAGCTCGTCGCGAATCGCAGTCATGCTGTCGTAGGCGAGCAGATCTTCGAGGCTCAAGTAGTGCTCGTTGTTGTCCTTCGCGCGTTCGACGCGGAGGTCTTCCTTGGTAGCCTCGATCAGTGTCTGCTGGGAAATCATGCCGCCGAGGAGCACACCGACGCACTCGACGAATTCGAGCACTTCGCTTTGCTGGCCCTCGTCGCCGGGGAACTCCAGGTACATGACCCCGACCAGGGTTCGACCGCGCGCTGATGACGTCGGCCGAGACCAGAGCGGCACAGCGGCGAACGAGCCCGTCGACGCGTGAGGGACCGGCCCCGCGACCGTCTTGAGCTCGCGTTGGACTCGACTGAGCATGTCGGTGACGTGTAGGGCGAGGACGGCGGGCGGCACGCCTCGAAAGCCGGCGGTCCGGGATCGGTGCATTGGCCCGCCGTTGCCCTTCGTCTCGAGAGTGCTCCAGGCGGAGGTCGCCCCGAGCTGCACGCATAGCGCCTCGAGGGTCTCTTCGATGAAACGCCCGTCGTGAAGACCCGTGACGACGGAGGCCACGACTTCCCGTATGCGGGGCCACGGGTCCGACTGTTCCGCAATCGTCATCAGGCCCTTCGAGAGTACCCGGTTGGGGGTGGCGAGACTAGACATCACACAATTTCACGGCTCTGTGGTGAAAAACAGGGGCCGGAATCAAGGCTGACATGCGGACTCCAGGGATTCCTTCGATTGGTTTCCCAGGACGCGAACCATCATCACGAGTTGCGCCTTGGTTCGGACACCGAGCTTTCGCATGGATGCCTTGAGCAGTGCGGACACGCGCGATGGGCTGATGCCCAAGCGGTAGCCGGTGAGCTTGCTGCTCTCGCCGAGAGTGGCGCTCATGGCCACTTGGAACTCTCGGGCGGTGAGTCCGCAGCTGCAGCTTCCTTTCAAGCTGTTGAGTTTGACCAGAACGAAGCGGCGTCCGCCGGAGTCGAACCAGTCGACTAGCGAGACGCGGCCGCGCACGAGTCCTTCCCACACCAGAAGAGCGCGATCGTTATCGCATTCCCCCCGCGCGCTCCTGGCATCATCGAGGCTGAGCGCGGCGTCCCGGAGCGCTTCGGGATTCGCGATGCCCTCGATGCCGGGGAGTGCGGAAGGGGCGATGGCCGCGGTCGGTCGCTTCTTGGCCTTCACGCGATTCCGCTCCACGGCATCGCTCCGTAGACCATCGCTGGTGATGGAGGGGGCTCGCTGTGTAGAGGGGGTCGGCATGACGCCCCGCTTCTTGTGCATGGCGCGTGCCAGACGAAAAACGCAGTGATTCCAAGGCAGGTCTTGGTTCAAAGGCGAAATATGACGACGGTCGTCATCACAAGCCGACGGTCAGCGTCATGTTTGTTGAGGAGAGCGGCGCGCGTTCGAGGCGCTCAGCCTTTGCCCTCGGAGGCTCGACGCCGCGTGCGGCGCTCAGCCGCCGCGTCGGCGGCGCGTCGATCTTCGTCCGTCTCCGCCAGCAACGGGGGAACGGGGCAGGGCCTTCCATCGTCGCCGAGGTTTACGAAGGTCGCGCGCGCGTCCGCGCAGAGTGAGCGGGCCCCGGTGACGGCGTGTTCCACTTCTACTCGCACCGCGATTTCCATGGAGCTGGTGAACGCCGCGTTTAGACGAGCGGTCAAGCGCACCACGTCGCCAACTTTGATCGGGGCTTTGAACTCGAGGGCGTCGACCCGTGCGGTGACGCAGACCCGGCCACAATGGCGCTTCGCAGCGATCGAGCTGCAGATGTCGATCCAGCTCATGATCACGCCGCCGAATGCTGTGCCGATGGCATTCGTGTGCTGCGGCATCACGAGCTCGGTCATCTCGGTGAACGACTCCGAAGGGCGCTTCGCATCCATGTTCAGGAGCATAGGGTGTGCCGAACCCGGATTAAAGGCATAATCGGTTCGTGGAACGGCTTTTCACACGCGAGGAGTCGCGCGACGTCGATCGCGCGGCCATGGATGAGCTCGGAATCGCGAGTCTGGTGCTCATGGAGAACGCCGGACGCGGAGCGGCCGAGGCGATTTGCGAGTTGTTTGAGGAGCGCTTGGAGCGAGTCGTGCTGGTTGGTGGCCCCGGTCAGAACGGCGGCGACGCCTGGGTGATCGCGCGGCGGCTGACGTTGCTCGGGCACCGGCCGCTTGCGGTCCTGCTGGGCGACGCCTCCCGCTTGCGCGGCGACGCCCAAGTCAACTGGGCTTTGCTCGCCGGGCTCGGAGTCGAAACGAAAGAAGTGCGAGCCGAAGAGGCGGAGCTCGTCGCCGCGTTCTTCGAGGACGCAACGTTGATCGTAGATGGCCTTTTCGGCACCGGCCTCGATCGACCGATCACTGGTGGCTATGCCGTTGCGATTCGCGCGATGGACGCCGTGCCTGCTCCACTGGTTTCACTCGACCTTCCGAGCGGCCTCGACGCGGACACCGGAGCGGTGTTCGGTGTTGCGCCGCTAGCGTCGCTGACGGTGACCTTCGCCGGCCACAAGCGTGGGCTTCACCAGTTTCCGGGTGTCGAACATGCGGGCGCGGTCTGCGTAGCGGACATCGGTATACCAATCGCTGCCTCGCCGAGCGCGAGTCTCTGGACTGGCGATGATTTGGGCGCGCTGCTCGAGCCGCGCGCTGCCGACTCACACAAGGGCACGAATGGGCACGCGCTGGTCGTTGGAGGTGCACCCGGTAAAACCGGCGCGGCGTTGCTGGCAGGCCGGGCCGCGTTTCGCGCAGGCGCAGGGCTCGTGACCATTGGCGCTCGGGCGGACTCGCGGGCGGCGCTCGAGGAAAAGGTGATCGAGTTGATGACGGCGGCGCTACCGACGCGCGCCGATGAGGCGGCGGTCGAATCGATTTGCGTCGGCAAACGTACTGTCATTCTCGGACCTGGCATCGGGTTGGATGATCTCGGGCGGGAGTGGGCGCGCGCCTTCGCCCTACACGCGCCGGTTCCCACGGTGATTGACGCCGACGCGCTCACCCACATCGCCGACGACGGGCTCGAAGGGCTCCGGGGGTCTGCCGGTCCTAGGATTCTCACGCCGCATCCTGCCGAAGCTGCCCGTCTTCTCGGGAAGTCCACTCGAGAAGTTCAAGCCGATCGGTACGGGGCGGCAGCGGCGCTCGCCGAGCGCTCGGGACAAGTCGTGATTCTCAAGGGCGCGAGGAGCATTGTCGCCGAGTCGGGCGAGCTTCGCGTCTGCGCGGAGGGGACCCCTGCGCTCGGGGTCGCAGGGACGGGCGATGTGCTCAGCGGCGTAGTAGGCGCTCTGGCAATGAGCCTCTCACCGCTCGATGCAGCGATCTGCGGGACGCTTCTCCACGCGCTCGCTGGCGAAGCGGCGGCGGTCGCCGACCGCGGCCTGATCGCTTCTGAGGTCGCCGACGCCGTGCCCCGGATCCTCGCCGGCGAGCTGTGGGCTGACGAGCGCTGAGCGGACGCTCAGGGGACAGCTTGACACGACACCGTGTCAGCGTGACGACAAGCTGACGGTGCCAGCATCGCTGCTGTATTGAAATCCTTGGGTTTTTCGACTGGCACCGCGGTTGCAAAGCAGTCCTAGCGGAGACTGCTGGATGAAGACCCAAGAACAATACCGAGAAGAGATCCTACCTTGCGTGCCCGAGCTGTCTCGGACCGCCCTCCGCCTCACTCGAGGTACCAGCCTGGCTGACGACCTGGTGCAAGAGACTCTGGCGCGCGCCTGGCAGGCTCGTGCGAGCTTTCGCCCAGGGACCAACGCCCGCGCTTGGACGCAGCGAATCCTGTTCAACACCTACATCAACCACTACCGCAAGAAGAAGCGCGAGCGCGAGGCGCTCGAAGAGCTTCGTAATCTCGATCGGGCGCCCGCCCGCACGGCGCACGATGGTTTCGGCGACGAGGTTCTCTCCGCGCTGCTCTCGCTCAGGCCCGAGTTTCGCGAGGCAGTCGAGCTTGTCGATTTGGCAGATCTCTCGTATCAGGACGCTGCCGAACGCCTCGCGTGCCCAGTGGGGACCGTGATGTCCAGACTCCATCGCGGCCGGAAGCGCCTCAAGAGGACCTTGGCCGGCTACGCCTTCGACCAGGGAATCGTCCGCTCCGCCGCCTAGTTGGGGGGCGTTTCGGAAATAATACCCGACAAAACCGATGTGAAAACCAAGGACTACGAGCTAAAGGCCCGTTAGCCTTGACGAAACAGGCAAAAGTTCCATAGTGGCCGACATGGCTAAGACATACGCTGACTTGCTCCAAGAGGTGAAAGGCTCGATTCGGCAGGTTTCCCTCGAGGACCTGAAAGACCGGCTCGATTCCGGTGAAGAGCTGATTCTCCTCGATGTTCGCGAGAAGGATGAGTGGCGACAAGGGCATGTCCCGGGCGCGCTCCACATTCCGCGAGGTTTTCTCGAAATGCAGTCGGGTTCGCGTCTGCCGGACAAGGACGTAAAGATCGTCACGATGTGCGCGGCCGGAATCCGCTCGGCGTTCGCGGCGAAGGTTCTTCAAGACCTGGGTTACACCAACGTCGAGTCGGCCAACCCTGGATTCAATCAGTGGAAGGATCAGGGCCTACCGACCACGCAGCCGTTTGCGTTCACCGATGCGCAGCTGACACGGTACTCGCGTCATCTCTTGCTGCCCGAAGTTGGCGAGCAAGGCCAAGCGAAGTTGTTGCAGGGACGCGTCCTGCTTCTGGGCGCCGGCGGTCTGGGTTCACCCGCCGCGCTCTACCTCGCGGCGGCGGGCGTCGGCACGATCGGCCTAGTGGACGGAGACACCGTCGATGAATCGAATCTGCAGCGCCAGGTCTTGCACGGCCTGGATCGCGTCGGTGAGCCGAAGGTCGAAAGCGGAAAGCGCACGATCGAAAACCTCAACCCCGACGTCAATGTGATCGCGTTCAACGAGCGCCTCACTCGGCAGAACGTCGATCGGATCTTCGACCAGGATTGGGACGTCATCGTCGACGGTCTCGACAACTTCGCGACTCGTTACCTCGTCAACGACGCGAGCGTTTGGAAGGACATCCCAGTCGTCCACGGTTCGATCTTTCGCTTCGATGGGCAGGTGACCACGTTCTGGCCGCGCCACGGGCCTTGCTACCGCTGCCTCTACCCGGAGCCGCCGCCGCCCCACCTCGCACCGTCGTGCGCAGAAGCCGGCGTCCTCGGCGTTCTTCCGGGCGCCATCGGCACGCTGCAGGCCACCGAGGCGGTGAAAATCGTCCTCGAGCGCGGCGACCCCTTGGTTGGGCGCCTGCTCCAGTACGACTCACTCCAGATGCAGTTCCGTACGTTCAAGCTACGGCGAAACAAGGACTGCCCTGTGTGTGGAGATCATCCCTCGATCACCGACTACATCGACTACGAGCATTTCTGCTCGGGCGGGTGACAGACCGGGGCGCGGAAAAAAGGCGCGACGCGGGGCTTCATCGAACGGCTCGGCGTGGGGGACGGACGCGGCTCGGAAAAGAGCGCGATACGGGTACCCTGCGGACGGGTCGGCTTGCAAAGGTGGCCGGAGGGGCTTGGGGCCGGAGGCCACGCAAGCCTCCCCTCGGCGCTCGCGG
>JBLYYU010000412.1:0-6051 GCA_048550275.1 Polyangiales bacterium | reverse complement strand
GCGGTGCCGACGCCAATCATCCCGAAGATGAACGAAAGGACACCAATCCGGGTGGGCTTGAGGCCCATTGCCTCGTCCATTCCGTGCATCGCGTATGGCGTGTGGCAATCCCAGCTCTGGTAGCCAGCGTCACGCACCTTCATCGCGGCGCCCGCAAGCGCGTTCGGCGTGTCGTACTCGGCCAGGTAAAGGGCAGGCTTTTTGTTTTCGTTAGCCATGATTCGCCTCACTCCGCCGGGACCGGTGCGGCAGCCACACCCGGTTCCTCGTCATGCGCCTCGAGGGCATGCAAATCGGGATGCGCCCCCGGCAGCGTTCCTTTGACCTCCGCAATGGCGATCATCGGAATCCAACGAACGAAGAGTAGGAAGAGCGTGAAGAACAATCCAAACGTGCCGAGGTACGTCAGAACGTCGATCAGCGTCGGATGGAACATGCCCCAAGAGGACGGCAGGAAGTCTTGGTATGTCGACGTCACGATGATGACGAAGCGCTCGAACCACATGCCGATATTGATGAGCACGCTCGCGATGAGCATGATGGGAACGCTCGTTCGCGCCCGCTTGAACCAGAAAATCTGCGGCACGATGACGTTGCAGAAGACCATCGCATAGTACGCCCACCAGAGGGGACCCCAGTTGCCCTTGCTGTCGAGCTCGCCCCAGCCGAGCCGGTTGTGGAAGAACACCCACTGCTCGTAAGGGTTCCCGGAGTACCAGGCGATGAAGAACTCCATCGCGTAGGCGTAGCCAACCAGCAGCGAAGTTCCGAGCATGAATTTGTTCATCAAGTCCAGGTGCTTGATGGTCACGATGCTCTGCAGCTTGAAAATCGAGCGGCAGATCAACATCAACGTCATGACGAGCGCGAAGCCGCTGAAGACGGCGCCAGCGACGAAATACGGCGGGAAAATCGTGGTGTGCCAACCTGGAACGACAGAGGTCGCGAAGTCGAACGAAACGACGGAGTGAACCGAAAGAACCAGCGGCGTCGAGATGCCGGCGAAGATTAGGTACGCCCGCTCGTAGTGCTGCCAGTGACGGTGGGCGCCTCGCCAGCCGATGGCGAAAAAGCCGTAGACACGCTTCCGAGTGAGGTTCTTCGAGCGATCGCGCAGCGTGGCGAAGTCGGGAATCAAGCCGACGTACCAGAAGATCACGCTGATGGTCAGGTACGTGCTTACCGCGAAGACGTCCCACATCAGCGGGCTCTTGAACTGCGGCCACATGTCCATCTGGTTCGGAATCGGGAAGAGGTAGTAGTCGAACCAGGGACGGCCCGTATGGATGGCCGGGAACAGACCCGCACAGAGGACGGCGAAGACCGTCATCGCCTCGGCGAAGCGGTTGATGCTCGTTCGCCACTTCTGCCTGAAGAGGAAGAGGATCGCCGAAATCAGCGTTCCTGCATGGCCGATACCAATCCACCAGACGAAGTTGGTGATGTCCCACGCCCAGTAGATCGGCGCGTTGTTACCCCATGCGCCGACGCCTTGCATGAACAAGTACGCGAGCGCGGCTGTCATGATGCCCAGAACGGACAAGGAAAGGAGGAAAAGGAGCCACCAGCCTCGCGGCGCAGCGTTTTCCGTGACCCCAGCGATCGTTTCGGTGACGTCGTTAGCGGTGGTCCCTTCCGGAAGAAGGGATGTTTCGCCGAGTTCTTTGATAGGTGCGTCGTAGCTCATTGGTTCTTACCCATTTCCCTTCAGCTTGGGGTTTGGGTTTCGAATGCGTGCCAGGAACGACGTGCGAGGACGCGTGCCGATCTCGGCGAGCAGCTTGTAGTTGCGGTCCGCTTCGGTCATTCGTGCTACCCGGCTCTTTGGGTCGTTCAAGTCACCAAAGGCGATGGCTCCGGTTGGGCAAGCTTGCTGGCAAGCGCTCTGGACGTCGCCGTCTTTGAGCTTGCGGCCGTCGCGTTTGGCGCTGATCTTCCCCTCTTCGATTCGCTGAACGCAGTACGAGCATTTCTCCATCACGCCGCGCATTCGCACCGTAACGTTGGGGTTGAACTGCAGCTTCCTCGATTCGGGGAAGTCCTCGAACCATCCGAACTTGTCATCCAGGTGACCGTGCCAGTCGAGGTAGTTGTATCGACGGACTTTGTATGGACAGTTGTTCGCGCAGTACCGGGTACCGACACAGCGGTTGTAGGCCATGTCGTTGAGGCCCTCCGGCGAGTGCGCGGTCGCTGCGACCGGACAGACGTTCTCGCAGGGAGCTTCCTCACAGTGCTGGCAGCCGATCGGCTGGACAGCGACCTGCGGATTGTCCTCGTCATCGCCGACGAAGTAGCGATCCAGGCGGAGCCAGCTCATTTCGCGGCCGCGCTCGACCTCGAACTTCCCTACCGAGGGAATGTTATTCTCGGACTGACAAGCGATGACGCAGGCGTTGCAGCCGGTGCAGCCGTTGAGGTCGATGGCCATGCCCCACTGGTGACCCTCGCTGTAGTCCTGCTGCTTCCAAAGCGGAGGCGTGCTGACTGGATCCACCGAGCGGTACGAAGCGAAGTCGGGCTCCTTCTTGTACTCGTCGAGGTTCGCGTCGATCGCGATCGGACGGCCCTCCATCCGGTCGTGCGTCTGGGTCTGCACCAGGTTGTAGCCCTCGCTGAGCACCTCGACCTTCACACCATCGGTGAAGTCCATTCCCTCGCTCGTACGGAGCGGGTTCACGTCGAAGCCCTTGCCGTTACCGTAGCGGCCGGCTGCCGTTCGTCCCCAGCCGAGGGTCAGCGTGATGCTGTAGTCAGCGTGCCCCGGAACGATCCACGCGGGGATTTCAACGTTCGCGTCGCCTTTGCTGAGCCTGAGCATCTGGGCGTTCTTCACGCCGAGCTCTTTGGCGGTTGCCGGAGAGAGAAGTGCCGCGTTGTCCCAGACGAGCTTCGTCATCGGCGCGGGCAGTTCGAGCGACCAAAGATTGTTGGCGTGGGTGCCGTCGTGGAGCGCCGGATCGGGCTCGAAGACGACCTCGAGGTTGTCCTTGCTGAGGGCTTTGCCCTGATCGAGCACTACGAGCGAGCTGGCAATCGGCGTGATGTCTACCACCGGCTTGCTAGGCACCGGGCTCAGGAGAACGCCGCCCTGAAGCGAACGTCTCCAAACCACGTCGCTGCTCAAATCCGAAGAGGGAACGCCGTAGTCGAGCAGCGCCTTCGTATCCTTATCGATCTGGCCGGCCTGGGTCTCACGCACGATGTCGTGACCCGAGGTCGTCTTCTCGCCAGCCAGAGTGGCCAAGAGCTCGATCTCGCTTCGCGCACCGTACAGGGGCGCGATCAGTGGTTGCTGAATGGTCACCGAGCCGTTGAGCGACTGCTGGTCCCCCCAGGCCTCGAGCTCGTGCGCGAGCGGCACATGCCAACTGCACAGCTCCGAAGTCTCGTTGCGGTGCGTCGCGAGATGTACGGAGGTGAGCCCTTCCCTTCCGAGTAGCTCGGCGAACTTCAAGTCCGCGGGCGCGTCGTATACCGGATTGCCGCCGAGGATGACGAGCGACGAGGCCGTGCTCGCCGTCTTGGCGAGCTCCGCGATGCTGGCGCGGCTCGTGGGGTCGTCCGGATCAATCGCAGGACCGAAAAACGTGGTCTTTCCGAAATTGTCCAGGGCGCCATTGATTGCGATCGCAAGCGCATGGACCCGTGGCGGCTGACTCGCACCCGCGACGACCAAGGAGCGGCCGCGGTTCTCGATGAGCTCGTCGGTCACCGCGTCGACCCATGCGAGGTTCAAGCCTCCGGAATCTCCCCTGCCCCTGACTCGCTCGATCACTGACGCGATTGGCTGCAGGGCAGTCGTGCCGCGAGCCGCGAGGGTGTTCAGGATGGCGCGGGCGAACTTCTCGATGTCCGCCTGCGGTATACGCAAACGGTGGTCTGCCATGCTCCCGGTGACGGTGAAGTTCGATTCGACCACGTAGAGCCGATTCATTGGCGCGTCCGGAGTCGCGAGCATGCGCTTGCTCGCGAATCGCCGCCCTCCGGCAACGGCACCAGGCTCGGACCCGAGGAAATCGGAACCAAGAGACAGGGTCATCGCAGAACGTCCGAAGTCGTATAGCGGCGCATTGGTGGCGCCCTTCAGCGCGATGCGCGCACCCTCACGCGCGTTGTCGTCGTTGACGGAGCTGTAAGTGTGGAAGCTCGCCTTGGGGAACTTCTGCATGACCTTGTCACGCATGCGTCGGAAGGACGGGCTGTTCGAAATGGTCGCGAGGACCCGGAGCCCGGCGCCCTGATCCTGCTCGTGCTTCTTGGCGAGATCCTGGAGTGCCTTGTCTACCTGCTCATCGGTCGCGTTCGCAAGAGCGTTCCCGCGTCGCTGTGCGGGGGACTGCGAGCGGTCCGGATCGTACAAGTCCCAAACGTACGCCTGTGCGCGGACATCCGTGCCGCCGAGGCTGCTCGAGTGCTGCCGGTTGCCCTCGACCTTCGTCGGGCGGCCGTCATGGTTGGTCACCACGACACCGAGCGCATCACGTCCGCGCGCGGTGACCGTCGCGAAGTGCGACGCCACGCCGGGGATCAAGTGCTCCGGGGCCTTGCTGTAGGGGAAGATTTCGTTTTCGGGGCGTCGTACGCAGCCTTGCATACCGGCGGCCAAAGCGGCGATCGACGAGCCTTGCACGAACGAGCGGCGTGACACGAGCGCCTTTGGGCTCAGCAGGTCGGTGATGAAGCCGCCTGGTTTCTCTTCCTCGGCTAGCGTGCGCAGCTCTTCGGCGTCGCGGTTCTTGTCTTCGAGCGACCGCCACATCGACGGACCTTTGCCCGCGCTGAGCTCATTCGATTTTTTCTGGGTCATCGGTGGCACCCCGAACAGTGCTTGGGGGGATTGAGGACATCGGCGATCATGGCTCGCTGTGCGATCCAAGCCTCGTCGGCTTCCCAGTTCATGTTCGTAATCTCACTCTTAGGTCGAATGTGTTCTTCCGGATTGCGGTGGCACTCGAGGCACCACTGCATTGCAATTGGCTCAACGACGCCGACTGTCTCCATCTGGTCGACCCGACCGTGGCACGAAACGCAGCCGACTCCGGCGCGAAGGTGCGCGCTGTGGTTGAAAAACGCGTGGTCGGGGACCTGGTGGACTCGAATCCAAGCCAACGATGCGTCGCTCTCCCAACTCTCCCGAACGGGCGCGAGCTTCTCCGATTCGGTGTGCACCACCGCGTGGCAGCCCATGCAGGTCTGCGTCGGCGGCACCATCGCCTCGTGCGAGCGCTCCACCTGGGAGTGGCAATAGCGACAGTCCAGGCCGAGCTCGCCGGCGTGTAGACGGTGGCTGTAATCAACGGGCTGCTTCGGCGTGTACCCAACCTGGAGGTTGGGTGGGGTGAAGTAGACCCAGAACAACAAGAACACGCCTGCTCCCAGGCCGCCGGCCACGACGGCCAACGCGAGGGGCAAGTAGTTCAACTCGCGGGGGAAAATCTGCATGCTGCGTTTTCTCTTGAGTCCTCTAAATGACCGGCCGCCATTTAGGCGAAGCTCCGGGGTCGGACAAGTCGCTTCGTTGCTTTTTGACGTTCAAGATCCGGGCTCTGCGCACCCGTCACCTGCCAGGGACGACTTATCCTCTTCCTGTCGGCCCGCTAGGGCCGCTCCCAGACCCGGTCAACCCCGGAGCGAACCCGATCGCGGAAGCCTATATCCCCGGCCAGCCCGAAATGGTCAAGCCTCTGGATCGATCCGGACGCCGACCGCCAAGCCATCGGGCGTCGGCACGCAGACCGATCGGTAATTGAGAGCCATCTCCTCGTGGAAGCGACGCATGGCGCTCGCCTCTTCGCTCTCCTCGAGAAGGCGTCCAAAGAGATACGCGTTATCTCCAATGAGCAGACCTCCCGGCCGAAGGTTCGCGGTCGCCCAGCGGCCGTAAACGTCGTACCGCGCCTTGTCTGCATCGAGGAACACAGCGCAAAACGGACCGGAATCGCGGAGCTTTGGGAGAACGGCGGCCGCGTCGTCGCGAATGATCGTGACCCGCTGCCCCAAGTCGGCTTCAGCGACTACCTCGGCCGCGACCCCGGCGTGCTTCGGATC
>JBLYYU010000411.1:0-9658 GCA_048550275.1 Polyangiales bacterium | reverse complement strand
GCCATCCACGATTCGAGTCCGCGGAGCGAGGGTTCCTTCGTGCCCGTCGAATGTTCGGGGCTCGGTGAAGCGCTCTTCGAATCCGAGCTCTTCGGTCACGCACGCGGATCGTTTACCGGGGCGCACGCGCGCAAACCCGGCCTCGTCGAGGCCGCCACCGGCGGGACGCTATTTCTCGATGAAATTGGCGATGTTCCACTCGCATTGCAGGTGAAGCTCTTGCGTGTTCTCGAGTCGGGGATGTACCGGCCGGTGGGCGACATCGAGGCTCGGAGCGCGGACTTTCGGCTCGTCTGCGCAACACACCGAGACCTCGACTCGATGGTGCGGGATGGCTCGTTCCGACGCGACCTGTACTTTCGGATCAACACCTTCCCCATTCCGATGCCACCGCTCCGAGAGCGAAGCGAAGACATCCCTCTGCTTTGCGAAACACTTCTCGCGAGCAGCTCCAAGCGGCTCTCTCCTGAGGCGCTCGAGCTGCTTCGGAGCCACGACTTTCCGGGCAACATCAGGGAGCTTCGGAACATCGTGGAGCGCGCGGTCCTCCTGACGGACGGGACCGTGATCGAGGCGAAGCACCTGCCCGCCTACCTCGGAGGAGGACGGACATCGGTGCCTAGCCCGCCGGCTCCCAGCGACGGCTGGCCTTGGGGCGAAGAGCTTTTGCCGCTCGAGGAAGTGGAGCGGCGCTACCTTCGCTGGGTGCACGAGACACACGACGGCGATCGTAAGGCGCTCGCGGAGCGGCTCGGCGTCAGCGAACGAACGCTCTACCGAAAGCTCCGCCAAGCCCTGCAGTCGGACAGCCAGAGCTGACGCCAACGGCGGCGCTGGCAGGAACGACTGCCAATTGCGTCAGTCGTTCCGTGAACGCACCGGTCATCTTGATTGGAATCGTTCGGGAAAGTGCGTGGCGAAAGTTGGTCCGGCTCTTGCTGATAGGGGCTGAGCGGAGGCGAGCGGATGGATCCTAAGGTGGCCCCGTCGACGGGATCGACAACTCCAGGCGAACAAAGGCCTGAACTCGAAGCAACGTTGCGTCGTATCGAAGCGCGACTCGAACGGCTCGAGCAGGCCGTTGAACCTCTCTCCGAGGTCACCGCCGCCGCCCCCGCACTAACTTCGACCGCGGTCGACGTCCTCGATGACTGGGCCCGCCAGCACGGGGACCTCGACACGCGATTGCGCACGCTCTCCGAGCTACTCGAACGGATGACGCGGCCCGAAGCGCTGGCGCCGCTGATGATGATGGTCGAGCTCTCAGAGCAAGCCAAGCCCGCGGTTGCTACGTTCACCGACGTCATCGACGAGACGATGGCGCGCGCGGCGGCCGACGGGATGGAGATCGAGCGTCTCGTCGAGTCATCGAAGAACGCAGTGCTCAAGCTCGCGCAGCTTGCGACGTCGCGAGAGGTGCAAGCGCTGCTCGATTCCGGGATGCTCGACCCAGCGGCATTGTCGACGCTCGGCATGACCGCGCGCGCAGTTGCCGATGCGAGCGCAGAGCCCGCTCCGAGGGTCGGTCTCTTCGGGGCGTTGCGCGCGGCCGGTCAGCCCTCGGTGCAACGTGCGCTCGGCTTTTTGATTCGGGTTGCGGAGAACGTAGGCGAAAACCTCGCGACCGCGCCAAAGCTTCTGCTGAACGGCAACGGAAACTCCAATTCAGAGAGACCTAAATGAGTGAACAACACGATGTGCTCATCGTCGGTGGCGGGACCGCCGGCATTACGGTAGCGGCGCAACTTCTCCAACAGGATGCGGCGCCCAAGGTCACCATCGTCGATCCTTCGAAGACCCACGACTACCAGCCGATCTGGACGCTCGTCGGCGGCGGGGTCTTCCCGCGAGAGATCTCGCGCCGCGCGATGGCAGACATCATGCCGCGAGGGGTGAATTGGATCCGCGATCGGGTCACCTCGTTCGACCCGGAAAAGAACGAGATCCAAACAGAGGGCGGCAAGGCCCTCCGCTACAACGAGCTCATCGTAGCCGCCGGGATTCAACTCAACTGGGACGCCGTCAAGGGCTTGCCGGACGCGATCAACAAGGGCGGGCTCTGCAGCAACTACGGCTACGACAAGGTTCCGTACACCTGGGAGACGATTCAGGCGTTTCAGGGCGGCAACGCGGTGTTCACGTTCCCAGCCACGCCGATCAAGTGTGCCGGCGCGCCCCAGAAGATCATGTACCTCGCCGAAGAGACCTTCCGGCGCCGCGGGATTCGCGAGCAGGCCAACGTGATCTACGCCTCGGCGACGGCGGGGATTTTCGGGATTCCCAAGTACGCCCAGGCGCTGAGCAAGATCGTCGAAGAGCGCAACATTCAAACGCAGTTCTCCAAAAGCCTCGTCGAGGTGCGCCCCGAGACGCGGGAGGCGATCTTTCGGGATGTGAACGGCGCCGAAGAGCTCGTGCTCAAGTACGACATGATGCACGTGACGCCGCCCCAGAGCGCGCCGAGCTTCATCAAGGAGAGCCCGCTCGCCAACGCGGATGGCTGGGTCGACGTAGACAAGCACACCCTCCAGCACACGAAGTTCCGAAACGTGTTCTCACTCGGAGATTGCAGCAGCCTGCCTTGCTCGAAGACGGGCGCGGCCGTTCGAAAACAGGCGCCGGCACTCGTCGAAAACGTCATCGCCTTTCGCGCCGAGAAGCCGCTGACTGGGAACTACGACGGCTACGCGTCGTGCCCGCTAGTGACGGGCTACGGCAAGGTGATCCTCGCCGAGTTCGGGTACGACGGCGTGATTATGGAGACTTTTCCGTTCGACCAGGCACAGGAACGGTACAGTATGTACGCGTTGAAGGCGTACGGGCTTCCGAACCTGTACTGGCACGGGATGCTGCAGGGGCGGATGTAAGGCCGCCCCGGGGGAAGACGAGGAAGAGATGGAAATCAAAGCATTCTTCGATGCGCCTACGTTCACGCTGACCTTCTTGGTCTGGGACGAGGAAACCAAGGACGCGATCGTGATCGACTCGGTGTTGAACTACGACCCGTTGTCGTCGACGACGAGCACCGACTCGATCGACCAACTGTCGGATTGCATTCGCGATAACGGCCTCAAGCTGCACTACGCGCTCGAGACCCACGCACACGCCGATCACTTGTCGGGCGCACAGCTCCTGAAGAAGCGCTTCGACGCGAAGACCGCAATCGGCGAGCACATCACGGAAGTGCAAAAGGTGTTCAAGGGCGTGTTCGATCTCGACGACGACTTCCCGACTGATGGGAGCCAGTTCGACAAGCTGGTTGCGCGTGGCGAGGTGCTTCGAGCAGGGAGCTTGGAGGTGAAAGCGATCGGCACTCCCGGTCACACACCGGCTTGCCTGAGCTTCCTGATCGGCGATGCGCTCTTCACCGGCGACTCGATTTTCATGCACGACTACGGGACGGGCCGCTGCGACTTTCCCTCAGGGAGCGCAACCGATCTGTACGACTCCGTCCAGGATCACCTCTACACGCTCCCCGACGAAACGCGCGTGTTCCCAGGCCACGACTACATGCCGGACGGCCGCGAGCTCGCCTGGGAAACCACCATCGGGAAGTCGAAAGCCGAGAACCCGCACCTTCGGCCGGAAACGGCGCTCGAGGAGTTCGTCAGCCTCCGAGAGGGCCGCGACAAGACCCTGGACCCGCCGCGCCTGCTCTTCCAGAGCGTCCAATTCAACATCAACGGCGGGCGTTTTTCGGCGCCCGGCTCGAGCGGAATCCGCTACTTCAAGTTGCCCGTCAACATGCGAGCACCGACGGACGAGGTTGGCGACTCGACTTGAACGTTTCTTGTCGACCTGCCCAGATGGGGCTGCAAAGAACGCGGCGTGACCCTACAATTGTGAGGCCCGAAGTATTTCAGAAGGTCTGTCATCCGCATGGCTTCATCCAGCCCCGAGTCGAAAAGCCCCGAGAAGCCCGTGAGCGCGGGTCCGCCTAGCGCACAACCGCTGCTGATCGAGGTGGCCTGGGAGGTCTGCAACCAGGTGGGCGGGATCTACACGGTCCTGCGCTCGAAGGTGCCGAGCATGGTCAGTCGCTGGGGCAATCGGTACTGCCTGGTGGGCCCGTACAACCGGGACACCGCTTCGGTCGAGTTCGAGCCGGCTCCGCTGGTCGGCCCTGTTGGACGGGCGGTGCACCGGCTGCAGGAGATGGGCTTCGTCGCTCACTACGGGCGCTGGCTGGTCAGTGGCCGCCCGCGCGTGGTGCTGCTGGACCTTGGCTCGGTTCGCAAATCGCTCAACGAGATCAAGTATCGGGTCTGGGCCGATCACGGCGTACCCGCAAGCGACGAGTCGGGCGTGGATGATGCAGTGGCGTTCGGGGAGATGTGCCGTCTGCTCTTGTCGACCATTGCGCAGGACGACCCCGAGAATCGCCCACTGCTGGCGCACTTCCACGAGTGGCAGGCGGGCGTGGCGATTCCGATGCTGCGCAAGGAGCACTGGCGGGGCTCGCTGCTCTTCACCACGCACGCGACCCTCGTCGGGCGCTATTTGGCGACGGGCAACCCCGTGTTCTACGACCATCTTTCGTTTCTAGACGGGGACCAGGAAGCCAAGAATTTCAACGTTCACGCCCAGCACTACATCGAGAAGGCCGCCGCCCACGGGGCGCACGTCTTCACGACGGTTTCCGATGTCACCGCGGCGGAGTGCACCCATCTGCTCGGGCGCACCCCGGACGCGCTCTTGCCGAACGGGCTGAACATCCGCCGGTTCACCGCGATTCACGAGTTTCAGACGCTGCACCAGCAGTTCAAAGAACGGCTGCACGAATTCTCGATCGGCCACTTCTTCCCGAGCTACCACTTCGACCTCGACCAGACGCTCTACATGTTCACCTCGGGTCGCTACGAATACCTCAACAAAGGCATGGACCTGACGATCGAGGCGCTGGCTCGGCTGAATCACAGGCTTCGTGAGAGCCGCAGCCCGGTGACCGTAGTCTTCTTCATCATCACCAAGGCGCCGTTTCGCTCGATCAATGTCAACGCGCTGCAGAGTAGGGCGATGCTCCACGAGTTCCGCACGGCCGCGAACGCGGTGAAGGAGTCCGTAGGCGACGGGCTCTTCCGCGCGGCTTCGACCGGAGAAATACCAGACCTCAATGTCTTGATGGAGGACTACTGGAGGCTGCGACTACGCCGGGCGATTCAGGCGTGGAAGAGCAAGTCCCTTCCGGGTGTCGTCACGCACGACCTCGTCGACGACGTGCACGACCCCGTGCTGAACCAGTTGCGCGCTTGCCGACTGCACAACCTCGAAGACGACCCGGTCAAGGTCATCTTCCATCCGGACTTCGTTCAAGCGACGAGCCCACTTTTCGGGATGGAGTACGAACAGTTCGTTCGCGGTTGCCATCTAGGCGTGTTCCCGAGCTACTACGAGCCATGGGGCTACACGCCGCTCGAATCGATTGCGCTGGGCGTGCCGGCGGTCACCAGCGACCTCTCGGGTTTCGGTTCGTACCTTCAGCAACTGGTGCCGGACCACGCACAAAAAGGCATGTACGTAGTGCCCCGCCGGCACAACGACTTCCACCGTTCCGCCGACGAGCTGGCGGACCGCCTGTTCCGCTTTGCGTCCCTCAACCGACGCGAAAGAGTTATGCTTCGCAACTCGGTGGAATCCTTCAGCGAGCACTTCGCCTGGAAGAACCTCAGCCGGCACTACGACGAAGCTCACGACTTGGCGCTCGAGCGGGTCACGCGCTAGGCGGACGGGGAACGAGCACGGGCGTCTTCGACTTGTACCGCTGATATGCAGCGTCCTCACCCCAGCGCTCGTCCGCACGCTTCTCTAGAATCGGGACACCGCTGACACGCATCAAGAGAAGGGCCACGAACACGGGGGAGATCATCGTCACCCACTGCCATCCTCGAAGCGTCGACGAAGCGATGACTGCGACGCCGATCCAAAGCACGATCTCGCCGAAGTAGTTCGGGTGGCGCGACCAAGCCCACAAGCCGGTGTCGACGAAACCGCCGGGGTGCTTCTTGCGGAACGCGCTCTTCTGGCGGTCGGCCGCGACCTCGATGCCAAAACCCAGTAGCCAAATCAGCAAACCCGAGAGGTCCGCCCAACCGAGCGGAGCTGGCTCGAGCGTGCTGATGGCCGCGAGAGCGGCGCAAAGCGTCAAGAACACCCACAGCCCTTGGAGAGTCCAGGCGACGAAGAAGCGGGGTGCACTTGGCTTGATCGAATCGAAGCGCGAATCCGAGCCCGCTAAGTGGATTCGCCGAAAGAGGAAGCTCCCGAGTCGAGCAGCCCAGACGATTACCATGAGCGCGAGCAGGGCGGAGCGCATGTCGACCGGGCCCGACGCCAGCAGCGCGAAAAGGGCCACAGAAATGTACGTTGCGCTGCCCGTGAGGTCGTAGAAGCGCTCGGTCTGCTTCACGAATGCCGGAACGAATGCCACCCATTGCACGATGAACGCGAGGGCGGCGCTCCACGCCATGATCGACGCGCCGTAGAGTGACGCGCCGCCCCGGCCGCCTGCCCAGACGACGCCGGATGCCAGCAGCAAACATGCCGTGACCACAGCCAGCGCGGATGCGACCCGCTTTCCTCGTGATTCCGTCATCTTTCTAGAACCGTGCTGCCGGCGCAGTGTTACGCCCGCAACCCTAGTTCATCAAGCTCGTGGGCTGAGGTGTGACCGTTTGCGCTTCGTCGACGGGCTCTGCCTTCGAGCCGCGGTCGCCGCCGGTGATGAGTCGGGCGCCTCTGTGCAAGGTCACGTACGCGTAGGCCCATTCGATGAGAACCATCACGCGGTTTCTGAACCCCACGAGAAAGAAGATGTGAATGAACACCCAAAGAAGCCATGCCACGACGCCACCGAATTTGAAACGGCCGATGTCCGCGACCGCCTTGCCTCTTCCTATCGTCGCGAGTGTGCCCTTGTCCCAGTAGGCGAAGGCCTTCCGTTCGCGAACACTGCCTTTGCCCTTGACCTCGGCGGCCAGCAGGCTGCCCACGTAGTTTCCCATTTGAAGGGCCGCTGGCGCCAGGCCGGGAACCTGGCGGCCGTTGGTTTCTACGTAGGCCAGATCGCCGATCGCAAAGACGTTTGAATGGCCCTCGAGAGACAGATCGGGCTCGACCGTGACGCGCTTGTCTCGTCGCTCGAAGTTTTGAAGGCCTCGTGCGACGGGAGCTCCGCACACGCCCGCAGCCCAGATCACGTTTGAGGCAGGAATGATCTCACCGCCTTGCAATGTCACTCCATGACCGTCGACGCCGGTCACGAGTGTCTCCAGGCGAACGTCGACCCCCAACTTCTCCAAGTCTAGCTTGGCGCGATCCGAGAGCGTGGGATGCAACGCCGAGAGCAAACGCTCGGTTCCCTCTGCCAAGACGATCTTGAGCGCCGAGGTGTCGAGGTTTCGGAATTCACCCTGCAACACGCGACGGGCAACCTCCGACATCGTTCCCGCAAGCTCGATCCCGGTTGGGCCGCCGCCCACGATCACAGTCGTCATCAAACGCTCGCGCTCGGCCGGGTCGTCGGTTCGATCCGCGCGCTCGAAAGTGAGCAGAAACCGGCGGCGGATCTCGAGCGCGTCGTCAACCGATTTGAGGCCGGGCGCGTGCTTCTCCCACGAATCATTTCCGAAGTAGTGGTGGGTCGAGCCCGTAGCCAAGACGAGGTAGTCGTACTCCATCGCATCGCCATCGACGACAATGCGCTGTCCCTCGAGATCGACGCTTTCGACCTCACCCAACACCACCATCGCGTTCTTTTGGCTTCGAAAGACATGCCGAAGCGGTACCGCGATCTGGCCCGGCGAAAGCGCGGCCGTTGCGACCTCGTACAGCAATGGCTGAAAGAGGTGATGGTTGCGTCGGTCGACGAGCGTGATTTCCACGGGTGACGAGGCGAGAGAGCGGACGACGGCCATCCCACCGAAACCGCCCCCGACGACGATGACGCGCGGTAGCTTTGTGAGGGGTTTGCTGGACATCGTAGTCCCTCTAAGGCTGTTTTGGGTCCCTGCCAGCGCTGGCACCTCGAAGGCCCCCTCGAATCTCCGTTCGTAGGCAGGCACTGCACAGACGCCAAGAGCAGGGACACCCCGTTCGTGCGCGTGTTATGAAGGCTCAATCTCTTCGAGGGTCGGGCCGGACGCGCCGGCCGGGTAGGTGTGTTGTGATGCGAGCGTTGTCCCCATTGACGTGGATCCTGATGGTCTCGATACCGATCGCTTCGTGCAGCAGCGATGGGGACCAGGGCTCGACCGCGCCGGCTGACCTCCAAGTGGTCGGTATCAAGTCCCAAGCTCACCTTTCATGGAGCGCAGCGTCGGACGGCACGCCTCCGGCCGCCTACCGCGTCTACCGTGACGACGTCGAAATTGCTGAGGTAACGAGCACGTCGTTCGTGGACCAGCTTCCCGACGACGAAGAGTGCGTCACTCGACAGTACCGAGTCCTCGCCGTGGATGCTGCCGGAAACGAGTCGCCCAGCACTGAGCCCGCGGAGAGCTCCCTCCCACTGAGGAACGTGATCCTGATGATCGGCGACGGGATGGGGCCAGAACACGAGCTCGCCGCTGGGTGCTATCTGTTCGGGCCGACCCACGGGACTTCGGGCAATCAGCTCGTCTTCGAAACGCTTCCCGTGCAGGGGCAGATGACTACGCAGTCGGCGAACAGCGAGATCACCGACTCGGCGGCCGCGGCGACGGCGATGGCCACGGGGCACAAGGTCGCAAACACCGTCGTGAGCATGGCCAACCCGGGCGACGAGCGCGACCTCTACACGCTCCTCGAGTGCTTTGCCGACCAGGGACGAGCCACCGGCATGGTCACGACGACGCAAATGACGCACGCGACTCCGGCTTGTTTCGGCGCGCATCAGCCGGTTCGGTATCTGCAGGACGAGATCGCGTCCGACTACCTGGAGGAATCGCGCCCGAACCTGCTCTTCGGAGGGGCGACATACATGACACCGGAGCTCGCGACCGATGCCGGATACGAGGTCGCGACGACTCGTGCGGAGCTCGGCGCGCTACCGGGCGATACCGAGTTCGTGTCGGGGCAGTTCGCTCCCAGCCATTTGCCCTACGAGTACGATGCGTCACAGGCCGACGCCGACCCCTACGAGGTCATTCCGCACCTGCACGAGATGGTCAGCGACGCCCTCGGCCGATTGGAGGACCACCCCGAAGGGTTCTTCTTGCTGGTGGAAGGTGGCCGCATCGACCACGCCGGCCACGAAAACAACATCGGACGCAACGTGCTCGAGACGGTAGCGTTCGACGAGGCCGTCGAAGCCGTCCTGAGCTGGGCGGATGGTCGCGATGACACGCTCGTCGTCGTCACGGCCGACCACGAAACCGGCGGGCTCGATCTGGTCGAATGCACCTCGGCCGGGGTCTTGCCCACGGTCACCTGGTCGACGCCCGACCACACCGGTGTCCCGGTCAATACCCACGCATGGGGCAAGAACTCCGAGCGTTTCGGAGGTACAATCGACAACACCGATTTCTTCACGGCGATCACGTCGGGGCCCTAGCCACAGCCTGGCTCTGCTGCTCGAACCGACAAAACGGTGTAGGCTCGCGCGACATTTCGGATGACTGATTTCGGAAAGACGCGAGGCGGCGGGCTGATGCGTGCCGCGCTCGTTGCGGTCCTGGCTCTG